>CALYUZ010000051.1 GCA_945492685.1 uncultured Methanomassiliicoccaceae archaeon
CAGGGTGGTAGGATGATAGAATGTGGGGAGCTACCCTACCAATTTGGTAGGCTGCTGGTAGGGTATTGGTAGGGTCGATACAAGGTCTTTTGATTGAACCTCTCAATAATTCCCCGAAAGTTGGATGGAGATATGATGGTGGGCACTTCTCAGCCACGATCTTCTTCGATATCAGATATCCAGATCGAAGTTGCAGTCCAGCCTGTCCTCGACGAAGGCCTTCATCAGGAGTTCATCCGGAACGTATGCATCGAACTTGCCGAACCTGAGCTTGTCGTTCTGCTCTATCAGCAGGAACCTGTCTCCGTTCTCCAGGAACTCCTCTATCCCGGAGATGAGCTCGTCCTCGGTGATGTTCCCCCTAACATCGATGTAATATGGGGAGAAGAAGCTCATCGACGACACTCCGTCTATTGTTCTGATGATCCTCCTGAGGGTGTCGAACTGCACCGTCCCCAGCCAGGGGTGTATCCTGATGGCACCGTCGTCGGTCTCCGTGATCAGGGATGTGGTCCGAAGGTACTTCGCGACCCCTCTGGAATCCTCCAGCCTCTCCTTCGCGGCATCGTCGAGGAAATCGTACTGCCTGTCGGATTTGAGGATCTCCAGCATCCTCCTCACGACCACCGTGTCTATGGGCGGTGTTCCCGATCTCCACGGGTTGCATGCGGTCCCGTCGGATTCCTTCACCTCGACGGTCATCTCCTTCGCCTTGATCCCGGTGACCTCCCACACGTGTCCCGCAAGCTGTATCGGCTCACCGATCTCGGGCATGTCCTGGATGGATCCGATGGTCTTCCCGTTGCATACGACCTCGATCTCCTTCTTGACGGTGAACACGGAGCAGAAGTCCCTGTTGAAGACGGCCCTCTCGCCCTTGGATCCTATCAGAAGTGTTCCGTCGGACATCCTCTCGAGATGTTCTATCGACAGCATGTGTCTGAGAAGTGTCTTGTAATCGTCCTTGGTGATGTTCCTGAACGGGTGCATGGACAGCACATCCGATACGAGCATGGAGAACCTGGTCCCTGCACCGGATTTCATGTACTCCATGGTCTGGTGATAGAGCAGACCATAGGGCAGTTGGGGTGTTCTCGGACATTCGGTCCATCCCTCCTGCACGGAGAGTTCGGCCATGGCCACCGCTTTTACCAAATCCATGTTCACCCCTTCGACATCGGTCCACCATCTCTCGGGATCCTCGAGGCACATGACGGTCATGACCTGGCTCCCTCCGCGTCTTCCGGACCTACCCATCCTCTGGACGAGACTGGAGCAGGTGTACGGGGGTTCGATCTGAACGACGGAGTCCAATCCTCCCACATCGATACCCAGTTCCAGTGTGACGGTGGCGACCACGGCTGATTTCTTCGAAGGGTCCTTCAGGGCCTCCTCGGCGATCTTCCTGTACTCCTTGGAGATGCTCCCGTGGTGCACGTGGATGAAATCCCTGT
The DNA here is from genome assembly GCA_945492685.1 of uncultured Methanomassiliicoccaceae archaeon. Lineage (GTDB taxonomy): Archaea > Thermoplasmatota > Thermoplasmata > Methanomassiliicoccales > Methanomethylophilaceae > Methanoprimaticola. Next base: position 1,455 of record CALYUZ010000051.1, read on the forward strand.
CTCCGTAGACCTCGCCCACCTTCCTCAGGGACCTTCCCGCGGTCTCCGCATCGGACCTGCTGTTCACGAATATGATGCAGTTCCTATCCTTCACCAGATTGTAGAGGTCCTTGTAGTACCTGGTGATGGCCCTCTTCCTATCGGTGCCGTCGTTCTCGGGTCCCGGGATACGGTGATATCTGATGTCCACTACCCTATCCCCCGACCGGGGGTCGCACACGATGTTGGTCCTCCTGCCCGTGTCGGCTGTCAACCAATCGGCGGCAGCGTCAACATCCGCTATCGTCGCGGACAGTCCTATCCTCCTGGGGTCGCATCCCGCCAGGACCTCCAGTCTCTGGAGGCAGCACAGCAGCTGCAGTCCCCTTTCGGAGTTCATGAAGGCGTGGACCTCGTCGATTATGATGAATCTCAGTTCCGAGAAGAGCCTCTTGATCCTCGTGGGGTCGTCGGCGATGAGGTTCTGCAGGGATTCGGGTGTGATCTGCAGAATACCCGAGGGGAACTCCAACAGCGCATCCTTCTTCGTCCTGGATGCCTCGCCGTGCCACCCGGTGATGTTGATGTATGAATCCTTCAGGATGGGTTCCATCCTCTCGAACTGATCATCTATCAGAGCTTTCAGCGGACCGATGTACATCGCGCCGATGCCCTCGGGCGGATTGGTGTACAACGATGTGATCACCGGGAACATCGCCGCCTCGGTCTTACCGCTGCTGGTGCCGGCGGAGATGAGGATGTGGTCGTCGCATCCCTTGAAGATGTCGAACGCCTTGGTCTGGATCTCCCTGAAGGAACCCCACTTGTTGTTGTACACGAACTCCTTGAGGAACCAGGGTAGGTCTGCGAAGTGGTCCGTCATATGTCCAGGTCTTCGATGATGTCGTCGTCCGGGTTCCTGTCGGCGGTGACCTTGCGTCCCGAGATCATGTCTGAGAATTTCGTGTCGGGATTCTGGTGCATCGTGTCTAGGAGACTGATCAGGTCCCTGGTGATCTCCCTGGGGGTGACCATGGTTGTGGATATCACACTTCCCAGGACGGCTTTCAGATAATCCTCGAGCATGTCGTCGGTGATCTTGGAATCGTAGGCGTACCTCTGCTCGTGGAGGTCCCTGATCGTCTTCAACAGGACGTAGATCTCCTCGTTGGTGAGAGGTCTGAGGTTGATCACCGGACCGAGGTAGTTGTCGTATCCGTTCTCGAACCTTCCGGAGACGAGTCTGGACCTCAGTGCCTCGTAGCTGTACAGTCCCCTGTTGGGGTCCTCGATGAACTCGGGGGTTCCGCACACGTACATGGAGAGGTGCGATGACTTTCCCTGCATGATGTCGTTGAACATGGTCAGAAGGCGTTCGTAGTTGTTGGAGCGGGAGACCTTGTTCTGAAGCTTGTAGAGGACGACAGCCTCGTCGAGGAAGACGACCAGTCCCTTGTATCCGAGTTTGGTTGAAAGTTCGGCCCACAGTTTGACGAAATCGTACCAGCTTGAGTCGTCGACGAGGGTGTTGATGCCCAGGTTCTTCCTGACCTCGGTTTTGAGCTCGCACTCCCCCTTTAGCCATGTGAGGGCATATATGTCATCGCTGCCGGCCCTGTAGTCCTTGCAGTATCTGATGACGACCTTGATGAAGTCCTGGTAGCCCTGCATGCAGTTCATGGATGCGGTTGCGGACCTGATCCTCTTGGCCATGTCGTCGTCGGTGACGTCGTCGGAGGGTATCCCCTTCTCCTCCGAGATGGCGTCGGCCATGTCCTGGATCCATGCCTGGAGCATCGGTTCCATCGCCCCACCCTCGGGTCTGGTGCGGATGGCGGTGTTCTTCACCAGCTCCCTGTAGGTGTTCAGTCCCTCCTTCTTGGTCCCGGTGAGCCTCCTGTTGATGGCCAGATCCGCATCCATAACCACGAATCCCCTGTCCATGGCGTAGTTGCGGACCATCTGCGTCATGAAGCTCTTACCGTTTCCGAACCTTCCGGAGATGAACCTGAACGCTCCTCCGCCTGCGGCGGTGTCCTCGAGGTCGTTGACGAAGGTCTCCGTCTCCTTCTTCCTCCCCACCGCTATGTACTCCAATCCGCGTCTCGGTACGACTCCCGAGGATAATGCGTTCATCAGCGTGGTGAGCGTTCTCTTGGGGACTGTGGCCGTCATCTGAGGATCCTCTCTATGTCGTCCGTATAATCATCTATTATAATGCCATTTTCCAGGATTGTATCTTCGACGATGTCCCTCCTTGGTTTCTCAAAATACCCATCTATGATGCCATTGTCCTCGACCAGGTCGGAATCGATGACCTTCCTTGATCTCCTGTCGATGGATTACTTATTTTGGACGTTATCATCCGTCCCATCATCATTCCATCGATGTACTTGTTCCCGGAACCATTTGCGAACTAGTTCCGAACTGGTTCGGAACCAATCCATAATTGGATATTATATGTCGGATCCATTCTTCAAATGCCCCCGGGGCCTTCCAGCCGACAGTTCCCTTACTTTCAGGGATCAGTTCCTGTCCTTCAGGGTCTTCGCCCATTTGAGATGTTCCGGGACGATCTTCCCGTTGATGATCAGGTCGGAACCGATGTTCAGCACCGCTTTGCAGTTGATGGACAGGATCCTTCTCTCCGGTTTGCGACCCATCATGTGCTTCCCGGATGCCAGTTTGATGATGTACTCCCTGTCGGGGTTGGTGAGGGTGGTCTCGAACATCCTGTACTGGGAATCGGTGGCGGTGACCCGTCTCATGGGACCGTCCTCCATCGGGATGACCTTCTCAAGTTCTGATCTATAATCCTCGATGACAGATCCGGCCTCCATCACCGTGTCCCCGATCGAATCCATCGCCTTCGCGTTGATGGAATCGTCCATACGGACATCGGCCTTCGGGGAACCGCGGAGGATGGACGAGAGGTGTCCTTTCTCGTCATCTGTCAGGGATGACACGAATGCAGACCAGGGATCTTCGGACGTCGGTCCATCCGGTTCCACCATCTCCGGTGTCTCCTCCACAGGGGTGTCCTCGAAATCCTTGCTCGGACCGTCGATGAACTTATCATGCATTCTCACACCGCCCTGGAGATTCTTTCCGTGTGTCCCATGGCTGTGGAACGATCATCGACATGGGCTGGGATCTGCCTGCGGAAGTCCGATCCGGATTCGAGAGGAAGTGACAGGGGATTGGACAATATGAACATATGAACGTCGAGATATCCGTATCCCAGACTTGATACCTTTGCATCCATCATCCTTTCAGGATCATCCGGACGTCTTCGGAGTAGTCGTCGAAGACCCTGCCGTCGGATACGATGGTGTCCTCCAGGCTGTCCATGGCCTTGGCGTTGATGGAGTCCTCGAGACGGATGTCCACGATGACGGGACCTTTCAGGCAATCCGTCAGATAATCAGACTCCTTTTGAGTGAGTGAAGATGCGAACGATTGCCATGGGTCGTTGGATCCCTCTGGGATGGATTCCGATATCACCGTCTCCTCGATCATTTCCGAACCCTCGATGTCTGTGGACATCATCTCCGTCACCTCTCTGAGATCCCTCTCGGCGAGGTCCACGGCATCCCTGTTGAGGTGCACCTGTGCCTTCCTGATGGTCCTCTTCTCATCCAGTGGTAGTTCGGAGATTACCTTCTTCGCCATCGTGTTGACAATGGGTGCATATTGGATCCCCGCCAGGGTCTTGGTGTGGGGCCTGGTGCGGGCATTCTTCTGTGCCGCCTTCCTGGCGGTGACGGTGAACCTCATCATCTCCCTGATGTCGGTCACGAAGTAGGGGTCGAACGCGTTGTGCACCTTCGCCTTCATCCTCCCCTCGCGGGTGGGGATCCTCCATGGTGCGTTCAGTGTCTCGTCGAAGGGCCCCAACCGATAATAGCCGCAGATCCCTCCGGTGGCCCTGTTCCTTGCCTCCACCTGACGGTTCAGTTCACGTAGGGATTGGTTCATGATCTCCGTGCACACGTCGTCGAAGTCGGTGATCCTGCTCTTCCCCTCGACGGTTGACAGCATCTCGAACCCGGACCTGTCGATGTATCCCTCCCTGCCGTCGCACATCTGATGCAATACTCTGCCGATGGAGGACATGTTGTCCCTGATCGATGTGCGGGGGATGTCCAGGTTGCGGGTGTCGGCGATGTACAGTGCCGTTCCCCCGATGAGGGATTCCCTGTCGTCATCCCCGTAGACCTCCTGGAGCCTGATGACGGTGTCCAACGCCTTCCCGTAATCGTTGTCGTTGACAAGTTCGCAGAGGTACAGCCACATGTAGCCGCGGTCGGTTGTCTGGAAGGTTCCTTCCCTGACGAGGTTCCTCCAATGGAGATAGTAATCCAATCTGCCGCCCTTCAGCTTCCCATAATCGGGTGTCCTGTAGCCTGACGGGATGTACTCGCATTCCCTCCCGTCCATGTTCCTGAACTCCCTGATCCTCTCCAGGAGTTTGGTGTCGGAAGGTTCGTCGGATGAATATAAAATATAAACTCCTTCTTAACTTTAAAAGCCGCGAATCTCTTTTCTTCCGGTTCAAAGTTTTCCGGATTCGGGAATTTGTATTTTGTAATAAGCAAAAGTAAAACAGTGATGCCACCCGGAACCGCAAGCACGGCAAAGCACCTTGAATATATTTCAAAGTTACTGCCCTCCGTTTTAAAAAGCATGACAACATAAAGCAGTACCGGCCCTAGAAAAGCGCCGATCTGGTCAAGAACTTCCTGTATTCCGAAGCTTTTGCCCACGCCTTCCTGAGAAGCCGCAAAGGACATTATTGTGTCCTTTGCG
>CALYUZ010000052.1 GCA_945492685.1 uncultured Methanomassiliicoccaceae archaeon
GGCACTCGCCGAGGGAATCAACCCCGTCGAGGCCATTAACGAGGGACTCGTCAAGGGAATGTCCGTGATCGGTGACAAGTATGCCGCACACCAGGTTTATCTCCCACAGGTACTGGTCGCAGCACATTCCATGTACGCCGGACTCGACATCCTTCTGCCCGCCATCCCCAAGGAGGCACTGGCAGATGCGAAGAAGGCAGCCACCGTCGAGGGAGATGTCCACGACATCGGAAAGAACATCGTCAAGACCATGCTGACCGCAGGCGGATACATCGTCAACGACCTCGGAAAGGACGTCGCACCTTCCGCGATCGCCTCCACCGTCAAGGACGAGGGAATCGACATCCTCTGTATGTCCACCCTCATGACCCCCACGATGGACAACATGAAGGCCACCATCGAGTGTCTCAAGGAGGACGGAACCCGTCCCAGCGTCACGATCACCATCGGCGGACCGCCCACATCCCCCTCCTTCGCGGAGGAGATCGGTGCCGACCACAGGGACAATAACGCTCAGGACTGTGTCAACTGGCTGAAGGGATGATTGAAATGGTCGCACCCATGACACCCTATGAGAGAGCAATCGCGGCGATCCAGAACGAGCCCATCGACGAGCTCACCGCGTCCCCCCTCGCACTCGCACTGTGCAGGAGGCTCATGCCCGAGAAGGTCACATACAGGGAGTGGGCGACCAACCCCACACTCTGCGCCGAGTCTTTCGTCAAGGGAGTGGAGCACTGGAAGCTTCCCTACACCGTCACCCTGATCGACCTGTCCATCACCGCATCCATGCTCGGAGCCCACGTCAGAATGGATACGGAGAACACCCCCTTCGTGGACGACCACATCATCCACAGCATGGAGGACTACGAGAAGATCCAGTGTCCCGATATCACCAAGGGACGTACCGGCAACCTGATCGAGATGAACAGGGAGCTCGCCCCCAAGATCAAGGGAAAGTCGTTCAACATCGCATTCCTCGAGGGACCTCTCCTCACACTGACACAGGCCGGAGGAGCCGAGAGGGTCTTCATGGACATGTTCACCGACCCCGCACCCGTCCACAAGGCGCTGGAGCAGACCACACAGCTCTGTCTCAACACATGCGAGAAGATCGCCGAGACCGGAGCCGAGGGATTCTGCTGGGACTACCTCTGGGGTAACTACTCCTGTCTGGGAGACCCCGAGTACGCTGAGTTCGAGGGAGACAAGTACGCCAAGAAGTGTAACGAGAAGACCCGCGAGCTCGGAATGGGACTCGGAATCCACAACTGTGCAGACCTGCCCCACCTGGACACCCAGGTCAAGAAGTTCGGAGTCGACATGTACTCCATGGCCTACTACCCCCTGATCCCCGGAAGCCCCACCGCCACCGAGGTCATCGAGGGAGGATATGCAGACAAGTGCCTCATGATGGGTAACATCGACCCCCAGATGTTCGTCAGGAGCAGTGTCGAGCAGATCACCGAGACCACCAAGAACCTCTGCCAGGAGGTCAAGACCGCACTCTGCAAGCGCGGACTCAACGGAAGATACTGCATCTCATCCGGATGCGAGGTGCCGCCTGACCTCGAGACCAAGCTCGAGAACGTTACCGCCGTCATGGATGCGACGCACAAGTACGGAGCCTTCTGAGAAGACCGGCTTCCACCCCAAACCCCTAAACCCCCGCCTTGGCGGGGGATCGTTCAAACCGAAAGGAGAGTCATCTGATGGCAAGCACATATTTCGAGGCCATGAGGGCCCACGGGTTCTCATACAACACGACCGCGGCTGTTAGGAAGCTGCAGTGTCCGAGATGCGGGTTCGAGTTCTCGCTCGTCTATGCGAGGACATTCGCATGTCAGGGATGCTCGGAGGCGGCGAGAGGCTGCCCGAAGGTCAGGTGCAACAAATGCGACCTGGAGTTCCCCCTGCAGCAGTCCAACGATGTTCACAACGCGATACAGGAGAGGACCCTGGCCGATCACATGAACAACATCATCGTCCAGAGGAACAACGACCTCGGGATCGTGTCGAACAACAGATGATTCTCGTACCTTCGTCAGTCGACATCTCCTCATCAGGGAGGGCGGTTTTCGGGTCCGTCCTCCCACACTTCTCAAACGGATCCGATAGGTCCAACTTACGTTATAGAAGGGTCCATGGGCCCCAAGGAGTTTACTAACATGCCAATAGGATTGGGATTGGACACCGGCGGCACATACACCGACGCTGTCCTCATGGAAATGTCTGATGGAAGCGTTCTCTGCAAGGCGAAGTCCCTGACCACCCGCGAGGACCTGTGCATAGGTATCCGCGGGTCCATCTCGGGATTCGACAGAAAGCTCCTCTCCAAGGTATGCACCGTGTCCCTGTCCTCCACCCTGGCCACCAATTCGATCGTCGAGGGAAAGGGGTGCAGGGTCGGACTGGTGTGCATCGGTTACGATTATGACGGTTCAGTGAGGACCGATTTCAGCGTCACCGTCAGCGGAGGCCACGATCTCCACGGTGCGGAGAAGGCACCTCTCGACGAGGCAGCCGCGAGGGAGTTCCTGGAATCCCTGAAAGGAAGGGTCGATGCCATCGCCGTGAACGGCTATCTGGCGATCCGCAATCCTGACCACGAGACCAGGGTGAGGGACATGGCGAAGGAGATCCTCGATGTCCCCGTGGTCTGCGGACACGAACTGTCATCCAATCTGGGGTTCAACGAGCGCACTGCCACATGCGTCATGAACGCCATGCTGATCCCGGTGATCGACGACCTCCTCCGTTCTGTGCGTTCCGTTCTGGAGGAGTACGAGATCCATGCGCCGCTGATGATCGTCAGAGGCGACGGTGCGATGATGAGCGAGGCCATGGCCAAGTCCAAGCCCGTGGAGACGATCCTATGCGGTCCTGCGGCCAGTCTCGTCGGTGCCATGCACATGACAGGTCTGAAGGATGCTATAGTCATGGACATGGGTGGTACCACCACGGACATCGGCATCCTCCGTGACGGGAAACCCCGTCTCGAGCCCGAGGGTGCCATCATCGGTGGGAAGAGGACCCACGTCATGGCGGCGGAGATCGCCACATCCGGTATCGGAGGGGATAGCCGCATAATAGTCAACGGGAGGAGGATCATCCTCTCGTCCGTTCGTGTCATGCCCCTTTGCATAGCCGCATCCCAGTGGGACTGCGTCGCCGAGAATCTGAAGGCAGTTGCCGAGAGGAGGTCCCGTACGACCCCCGAGGCGTTGGGTGAGGACAACATCGTCCTTGACAGCGAGATGTTCAGGACCCTGCGCATCCCGGAGGAGGGGATAGTCTCCACCGCCGACATGAAGCTGCTCAAGCTGGCGGTTGACCGTCCTTATACGTTGAAGGAGGCGGGGGAGGTCCTGGATCTGCATCCGTTCTCGTTCAATGTGGCGAGGATGGAGAGCAGAGGATACATCCAGAGGATCGGAATGACCCCCACCGACCTGCTCCATGCTGACGGTACCTATCGCAGATACGATGCGGAGGCATCCATGAACGGTGTGAGGTACATGGCAGGGATGGCAGGCATCACCGAGGAGGAGTTCATCTCCCGTTCCAAGTCCCTGATCCGTGACAAGCTCTGTGTGGAGCTCATGAAGGAGTTGATCATGGAGGAGACGGGATCCATGGATCTGGGGGACACCGCCATGGACCTGATCAACAAGTCCATACACCATGAGTTCGGAAGGGACTACGGATGCAAGATCTCCCTCAACAAGCCGATCATCGGTATCGGTGCTCCTGCAGGTGTGTACATCAGATGGGTCGGAGAGGTGTTCGGTACGGATGTAGTCATCCATGAGGACGCCGATGTCGGAAACGCGATCGGAGCCATCACATCATCGGTGTCGGAGTCGGTCGAGTTCCTGATCAAACCGGAGACCATCGGTGCGACCGAATGCAAGTTCGAGGTCTTCTCGAAACTGGGCAACACCGTCTACGAGACCCTCGAGGAGGCTGTTTCCGCGAGCGAGGCTCTGGGCAGGGAGCATGTGACGAAGATAGTCTCCGAGGGTGGCGTCTCCGATATCAGCGTTTCCGTGGATAAGAAGGAGAAGAGGTTCTCGTTCGGCGGAGATGGTGATGACATGCTGATGGACATGGTGATGACTGTCACCGCGGCCGGGAAGCCCAGCCAGTTCTCAGCCTAAACTGTAATTCGACGGCGGGACGGTGATCTCGAACACCGCTCCCCCGTCATTATCCTTGTTCTCGAATCCGAATCCGGATACCGAGATGATGTTCTTGATCAGGAATATTCCGAACTTGCCGTTCTCCACCTGTTCGAAGAGGAAATGCCTCATGTTCTCGGATATCCCGTACCCGTCATCCTTGTAGATGATGGTGAGGCCACCGTTCTTTATTCTGCAGGATATGTCTATGTTGCTGACGCATCCTCCGTGCTCCATTGAGTTGGATATGAGGTTCTTGAACACCAGGTTCAATGCCGGGTCCGCAAGGACCTTCATCTGACCGACACGGGAGTTTAGTTTGATCCCAGCCATGTTTATGCCGTCGGTGGCCTTGGATACCACATCCTTCAGGAGCATCCATTCGGGATCATCCAATCCCACGCTGCGGTAGTCCATCATGAAGGACAGAGCCTCATCCATCCTCCTGCGGGCGAATAGTTGGGCTGGGGGGATGTCCGCGGATGGATAGTACTCCCTGAGTACTTTGGCGGATTCCACCATGGATGTGAGGACGGGTCCCTCGAGGGTCCTGATGTGGTCCACCGCCCTGTCGATCCTGGTGTCCTTCTGGTGGATCTCGGTGACGTTCTCGAAGACCACTGAAAATCCGGAGCTGTCGAACTCCTCTCCGACCGTACCGGACACCATCATGTCGTAGACCGACCCGTCATCCGATGTGACCGTGGTCCTGTGTGTCCCGCCGTCCCTGCGGACGGAGTTGATGGCAATGATCAGATCGGTTCCTATACCGGTCTGGATGGATTCCAGGTGGATCTTATCCTTGCCTTCTCCATCCACTCCCATCAGCTCTGATGCGAGCTTGTTCATCATGATAATCTCCATGTTCATGGTGACGAACATGAATCCGGTTCCGCTGAGCTCCATGAGCTTTCTGATGAGCCTGTTTTCGCTGGTCCTCGCCCTGGTTGCCTCTAGTTGGCCGTATATGGAGAACATCTCCTCCATCAGCATGTTGAGTTGGACCTCGTCCATCCAGGTGTATTCCAGTGTTTTGTTGGCCACTCCTGCCGTTCCTATGATGTTCCCGTTGAGGAAAATCGGGACCATGAGGAGCCTCTTCAATTGCACATGTCCCTCTGGAGTACCCTTCTTGATCATCCTGCGGTCGTTGTCGTAATCGTTGATGATGACGGAACGTCCGAGACGTATCGGTTCTCCCCAGGCACCGGTGGTGTCAAGTGGGAACTCGACGGGTTGTCTCTGCATCGCGCATCTGAACATGACCTCTTTGGACCATGCCATCATCCTGATGATCCTGCGGTCCTTGTCATAGAGTCCGACGTATCCTATCTCGCTGTTGGTAAGTTCGATGCTCTTGTCCAGTGCGTAGTCCACGATCTCCGAAAAGTTATGGTCGGACATCTTCGCCATCTTGATGATGGCCTCCATCCTCTTCTCGTTAATCTGACGTCCGAGTTCAGTTCTGTGCCTTTCGGCTATCATAATTGATTTTTGAACCACATTGTTGAAGAACATCATGGGGTCGGTCTTACCACGCTCGAAGAAACCGTCGATCCTTGCGTCGATGGCGCGGACCATCGTCTCGCTGGAGGTATCCCTGGACATCATGATGATGGGAATGTGGTTGCCGATGCGGTCTATGCGGTTGACCATGGAGAAGATGTCGTTGTTCTCGTCGTGATCGAAGAGTATGACATCGATGTGGTCTCCGGATGAGATCAACGGTACGGTATCCTCGATCGATGTGCAGGTGATCACGTTGATGGTTCCATCTATGTGTCTGATGAACTTCATCGACAGATCTAGGAACCCGTTGTCATGGCTCACGACGAGGACCTTGTACATGCGGGGCCAGAGGGTTTACGTACTTAATTAAACTGTGTTCAAGGCCTTTCAGAGAAGATGTTCTTTTTATAGGATAACGTCACGGAAACAGTATCCGAGAACACTTCCAACTTGCCATGAGCCAGATGTACGGAAACAGTGTGTTT
>CALYUZ010000053.1 GCA_945492685.1 uncultured Methanomassiliicoccaceae archaeon
GCTGGAGTTGCCAAGCCTGGTCAAAGGCGAAGGACTCAAGATCCTTTCTCGTAGGAGTTCGCCGGTTCGAATCCGGCCTCCAGCACCATTCCCTTCAATTATCTCCCGTTGATATCCGCCTCAGCCTCCGCGTCCATGTGGGGTTTATATACCATGAGCCCTTCCGACGACTCACGTAAACTCAGGACCCACCCTCGCGGTGAAAACTGAGAGCTCCTTCCGGACGGAACCGGAGCTTGATCACATCCCCTTCGGGGATCATTTACGGAGGAATGAACAATGGCTAAAGGAAAGAAAGAGCCTCAGCAGACCGAGGACGAGAACTTCAACTTCATCGTCCGTATCGTCAACTCCGATATCGACGGTCAGAAGAGGACCGTCATCGGTCTCCAGAGCATCAAAGGTGTAGGAAAGAGGGTCGCACAGGTCGTCGCAAAGAGGGCCAACGTTGACCCCAGCGTCAAGATCGGATCCCTCTCCGACGAGAAGATCAAGGAGATCGAGGGACTCGTCAAGTCCTACGTCGAGTACGCCCCCAGCTGGGCCATCAACAGGCAGATGGACTACGAGACCGGAGCCGACATGCACCTGTTCGGAAACGACCTGGACATCATCCAGAAGGACGACATCAACAGGATGAAGATGATCCGCTGCTACCGCGGAATCAGGCACGAGGGACGCCACAAGGTTAGAGGACAGAGGACCAGGTCCAACGGAAGGTCCGGACTGACCATGGGAGTCCAGAGGAAGAGCTGAAGGTGATTTGAATGGGAGACCCTAAGTTTTCAAGGAAGACATACGACACCCCCAGCCACCCCTGGCAGGGAGAGAGGATCAAGGCCGAGGTCGAGGTCGTCCGTGCATTCGGACTGAAGAACAAGACCGAGGTTTGGAAGGCAGAGACCATCCTCAGGAACCTGAGGAAGCAGTCCAGGGACCTGCAGGCACGCCTCAGGACCGGAGACGCACAGGCGAAGATCGAGGCAGACGCCCTGCTCGCCAAGTGCGGACGCCTCGGATACCTCCCCGCTGACGCCAACCTGAACGACATCCTGGGACTCAAGAACGAGGATGTTCTGTCCCGCCGTCTCCAGACCATCGTCTACGAGAAGGGCTTCGCCAGCACCATCAAGCAGGCAAGGCAGATGATCACCCACGGACACATCTTCATGAATGGCCACAGGGTCACCGTTCCCGGTTACCTCGTGACCAGGGCCGAGGAGTCCTCTATCGAGTTCAACCCCGCATCCCCCTTCACCGACGAGATGCACCCCATGAGGATCTCCGCCGAGCAGGCCGCCGCCAACGCAGCGGTCAAAGCGAAGGCAGAGGCAGACGCTGCCGCAGCAGATGCAGCCGCAGCAAAGGCCGATGCAGAGGAAGCAGGAATCACAGCCGAGGACGGTGCGAACTAATGACAGCAAAATGGGGAATCGCCAACATCTACGCGAGCTACAACAACATCATGATCACCCTGACCGACATCACCGGTGCCGAGACAATCACCAAGGCAACCGGAGGAATGGTCGTCAAGCAGGCCAAGGACGAGTCCTCGCCCTACGCAGCCCAGAAGGCAGCCGAGAAGGTCGCCGAGGCTGCAAAGGAGAAGGAGTTCGTCGGTATCCACGTCAGGGTCAGGGCGCCCGGAGGAAACAAATCCGTCTCCCCCGGTCCCGGTGCCCAGGCCGCCATCCGTGCCCTCACCAGGGCCGGACTCAAGATCGGCCGTATCGAGGATGTCACACCCATACCGCACGACGGTACCAAGAAGAAGGGCGGACGCAGAGGACGCAGGGTCTGAGGTGGGATCCTCATGGACATAGAGATAATCGAAATGGCGGAGAGGAAAGCCAAGTTCATCCTCAGGAACTCCTCCCCCGCCATGGCCAACGCCCTCAGGAGGACGCTCCTTTCGGACATCCCCAAGATGGCCATCGACAAGGTCGAGTTCCACCTGGGACCGATCATGTACGATGACAAGGAGTACGAGAGCGTCACGCCCCTGTTCGACGAGATCATCGCCCACAGGCTGGGAATGGTCCCTGTGCCCACCGACCTGAACCTCTTCTGCCCTCAGAGCGAGTGCGTCTGTGGCGGCGAGGGATGCCCCAACTGCACCATCATGTACAGTCTGAACAAGATCGGACCGTGCACGGTGCTGTCGGGAGACCTCGAGCCCCTCGGAAACCCCGACCTCAGGGTCAAGGACGAGTTCATACCCATAGTCGAGCTCACTGACGGACAGGCCGTCCTCATCTATGCAACCGCTGTGATGGGAACCGCCAAGAAGCACGTCAAGTGGCAGGTCGCCAACGGTGTCGGATACAAGTATCTGCCCCAGATCGCGATCGACGAGGGCATGGAGTCCGACGAGGAGGTCCTGGAGTGCGCCGCCATCTGCCCGAAGAAGGTCTTCGAGGTGGAGGACGGGAAGCTCGTCATCAAGAACCCCCTGGACTGCAGCCTGTGCAGGGCATGCACGGACCACCTGGGAGAGAGGGGAGGCATCACCGTCAAAGGTGATGACAAGAACTTCTTCTTCAAGTTCGAGACCGACGGCTCACTGACCGCCCAGCAGGCCCTCGACAAGGCCGTGGAGATCCTCGCCGATGAGGCGAAGGACTTCAAGGCCCAGCTCGAGCAGCTCTGAAGCGAAACATTTCACCCCTCCCGTGAGGGAGGGGATCACCCATCATTCTGTTCCATTCCGCGATTGGTTATTATACTGGATTCCCTACGAAGTCCCATGACCAACACCATCTGCCCCGAGTGTGGGAGCAAGTTCGATCCGAGCGCCGGTTTCTGTCCCAAATGCGGACGCGAGGTCAAGGCGACCGAGTCCCCCAAGACCTATCAGGTGCCCGACAAGCCTCCGGAGGAGCTGATGGACGTCGGTTTCAGGCACATGGCCGACGGGAACTACGATGAGGGTCTCGCATGCTGGAACAAGGCCGTCGACGACGGACTCGTGCCGGATGACGACACCTATACCAGGATGGTCGGTTCCGCCGGTGCCTGCATGGTAATCATATCCTCGACATCGAAGGTGGACTATCATCCCGGAGTCGTGGACCTGGACCTCAAGCTCGATGACAGGGAGTTCGCATCCGACCTCCTGAACGACATCCGTGGAAGGCTCCACCAGTGCACAACGCAGCCCTGTCTGGTCAACCTGTCCACCAACCATATGATCCTCCTGTCGGACTGCTTCAACCTCTACACCGACATCAGGGACATGAAGGTCCTCTGCGACGGGTCCAGGGATTTCATGGATGCCGTGAAGGCACGCGAGGCGGAGATGAGCTCAGACGGGTTCATGGAGCCGGAGAAGGCCGCCAAGTACATCGAGACCAATGTGGACTTCATCAACAGGATCTGCGGGACCGTGGACCGCATCATCGACCATACTCCCGGGGAGACCCTCGACATCCTTGCGGACAAGTGGGCGGACCAGTCGAACCTCACATACGTCTACGACATCAAGGTCGTCCTGAACGTGTGCATACAGCTGAGGGTGGCCGGGAAGATGATGGCCAAACTGCTGACCAAGACCCTGGACGCCCAATGCAACATCATCGCCACGAAGTACATCTCCCTGTCCAAGTGATCAGAAGAAATCGGACAGTTTGCACTTCTTGACCTTGTCGTTGTTGAAGACGGAGTCCATGCTCATCTCGAGGATGTCGATCCTCTCCCTGGTGTAGGTGTCGAGTCCGTACTTCTCCCCGATGGTCTTGGAGATCTCCAGGTACTTCTTCACGCTCGCCTCGTGAACGGTCAGCGTGAGCGCGTTGCCGCACTTGGTGCACTTTCCCGCAAGGGGCATCCTCCGATACTTCTCGCCGCACTTGGTGCATCTGACGGTCTGGGTGGAGAAGCTCCTGAGGTTTCCTATCATGTCCGGCAGGAAGTGCTTGTTCAGGACACGTGTGGCCACGTCCTTCTCATCCACAGCACGGATCTTCTTCCCCAGCATGAGCTGTGCATCCATCTTGTCCATCATGGTCTCCAGGGTGGTGTATGCGGAGTACTTGGGACCGTCGGAGATGTCGTGGGTGTCGTGGGTGAATCCCAGATGCTCGTACTGGTCTGGGGTTCCGATTCTCCCGGCGATGAGGTCCATCTTCTTCTCGATCTCCTTGGGGTCCTTCATGTCCATGGCGGCGTAGTAGAACTCCAGGGGGTACTCCCTGAGGCAGTCCACGTTGTGGGCCTCCTTGTCGATCTCGTTGGGGTCCAGTCTCGTGGTCAGGACCAGGGGTGCATCCATGAGTCCTCCCCTCCTGTCGGGCAGGAAGTGCATGGAGAAGTTCAGGAGGCCGTCCAGCGCCAGGATGACGCAGTCCTCGTCACCGTCGCAGTTCCTCCTCTTGGCGGCGTGGAAGAACGGGTGTCCGTAGCATCCGCGGAGGTCGGCGTAACCGATGATCCTGCACAGGATACCTCCGGATGTGTGGGGTGCGAGTCCGAATGTGATGTGTCCGATGAGGTCTGTCCTGGAGCTGACGTTGTAGTATCTGGGGAGATGGTAGAACTCCTCCAACTCGTCGTCCAGGAACCTGGCCACCTTCACGAGGTAGTCCCCGCAGTCCTTCGCGGGGATGATGTCCTGGACCTTGAGCTCGACGATCTGCTCCGGGTCCGTGAGGGGATCGCCGTTCCAGTCGTGGGTGTATCCCAGCTCGTGGGCCTTCTCTATGCTGAGGCCGATCTCCCGGGGTTTGAAGTGTGTGATGGGGATGTCGGTCATGTCGAAGCGGATGGTACCGTCCTTGAATGTGGAGACGCCGTTCTTCTGTCTCAGGATACCCTTCTCGACCGCTTCCGTGAACTTGTTCTTGGAGACCAGGACGTCCAGGCACTTCAGTTCGGAGGGGGCCTTCTCACCGATTGTGGCGCATGCCGCCCTGAACTCCTCCTCCAGGTCGATGTCCATGGGTGCGGGTCCGATGTTGCCGAAGGCGTTGGCCTTGGGGACGTAGACTGTATGGGCGTTGCAGTCCCTGCACCAGTTGCGGTAGGTCATCTTCCCGCATTCCGGACATCTCCTGTTCCCGACCTCCACGTTGATGGTGGCCTTCCCGCCCATCCTGCTGGATGCGCCGCTCTTGCACACGGCGATGGCCGCGTTCATCTCCTTGCCCGCGTCGGCATCCTTCCCGACGGGGAACAGGGAGTGGACCTTGGGGGTCATCTCACGTTCCTTGGCCTTCTCCGGACGTGCCATCCTGGTGCCTATGCGGGTCATCGCCCTTGCGCGGACCTCGTATCCGGCGGCGTTGCTTATCGCTTCCAGTGTCTTGGTGCCCTCCAGGGGCCTTCCGGGTGCGAGTCCGTTGCCGGTGTGGTCGATACCGAGGCAGTCCAGCATGGGTTCGGAGTACCTCTTGCAGATGCGGACCCTCTCCCCCTCGACCGTGTGCAGTGCGCCCAGGTCCTCAAGCATCCTCTTGGATACAGGTTCATTCATGACGGTGAGGGTCTCCCCGTCGAATTCCCCGGTGGCGAGCACGTGCTCCCTGAGGGCCTGTATCCTGTCCAGGGGCCAGTCCGACCAGAAGAGGTTGTACTTGGGGTGGAGGGGGACGCCCAACTCCTTCGACATCTCCTTCGAACGCTCGTACGTGGGGTCCATCCAGTCGTCCGGGAGGTCGCCCTTCGCCTGGATCTCCAGCTTGTGCCATTCCACGGGGTATCCGCAGGGGACGAGTGTGTGGTTGTTCTCGCAGAACTCGCCGAACGGGACCAGTATCTCCCCGTTGTCCACGATCTCCGCCACCTGGTTCCTCACCGCCAGGACCTCGTCCCTGGTGTGACAGTAGACCAGGTCACCGTTCTTGAGCAGGAACGTGGGTCCCTCCAGGAGGTCGCAGGGGGTGACGACGCACGCCTTCCCGGGCCTCTCGATCTTCACCTGGGTTCCCAATGCCATGAACTCGTCCATGGCGTACATGCTGCCGGTGTTGTATGCCAATGCGGCGAGACCTGATGTCCTCGCCCTGCCGTATCTCAACCTGAATCCTCCGACCTGGCAGGGATGTCCGAAGATGGGACGGCCGGCGACGATGTCCTTGAGGTACTTGAACTGGGGTTCGACCTTCTTCTCCCCGCCCTTGTCCCCGCCTTTGTCGACGGTCTTGTGGGCATCCAGGAACTTTCCGATGA
>CALYUZ010000054.1 GCA_945492685.1 uncultured Methanomassiliicoccaceae archaeon
GCGCAGGGCCATCGATGGGAAGGAGGGATGGGAGGTCCTGGAGGGGGCCGCCCTAGGCGTTTTCTCGTTCAACCAGTTCGTCATGTGGAAGGACCTGGACGGCAACATCGACAGGCTCAGGGAGAATCCCGTGGTCGATTGCCTCATCGAGGGGAGACCGTATCCCGCGGACAAGGAGCTGACCGAGGATTCCGATCCATACGGACTCTGCCTCACCGTCCCCGCGGACGGTTCACAGATCAAGGCCGTGAAGGCATCCGGAAACGGCAGGACCTTCGTGATGCACGGGCCCCCGGGGACCGGGAAGTCGCAGACGATCACCAACATGATCACCAACGCCCTCTTCCAGGGGAAGACCGTGCTGTTCGTGGCCGAGAAGCGTGCGGCACTGGAAGTGGTGCAGAAACGCCTGGAGGATGTGGGTATCGGCAACCACTGCCTGGAGCTCCACTCCAACAAATCCGAGAAGGGTGCCGTCCTGGAACAGCTCAGGAAGGCGGTCACCCCGGACAGGGAATGCGACGAGGGCAAGCGCGACGAGCTGATGACCAGGATCGAGGGCATCAGGAACAAACTGGACGCCTACGTCTCCGACCTCCACAGGGCGATGCCCTGGGGGCTCAGCGCATACGACTGCATCTCCAGATACGAGGAGAATGACTCGGAGGAATGCGTGGACATCGACTTCAGCACATCCAGGATAATGGAGATGAGGCCCGAGGATGAGACCGCCGCAGAGGACGGAGTGCGTCTCGCATGCCAGGCCTACCGCATGGTCAGGGACATCGACTGCCCCGAGCTCAGGGAGATCGGAATGGACAGCGTCATGGCATCCGTGAAGGACGACCTCAAAACCGTTCTGAACGAGACCTCGGAGAAAGCGGAGAACGCGATATCCTGCAGGAACGCACTGAAGCAGTGCAACCTCCCCGTGGACATCGACGACTCCCCCGGAATGAAGAGGCTGTTCGACACCGTATGCTCCATCACCCCCGGTGTGGCCAAGGACCCGTATCTCAACGAGGTCCCGAAACTCTCTCACGACATCCGGGACAGGATGGACAGGATCCTCTCATCGGTGAACGGATGGGTGGAGATGGGTCTGAGGATCCACGAATCCAACGTCTCCGATGTGATGAACCTCATCGCCGAGGTGAGGCCGATGGTATCCACCGCACAGTCCAGGAACTACATCGACGGTTCCGGGATCACCCGTCTCCTCGATGACATCAACAGGTTCTGCTCCACATACATCAGATTGAAACCCGACATGGACACCGTGTCCGGAGGATGGAGGGACTCCGTCTACCAGCTGGACGGTGAATGGAGGGTCGCCGACAACTGGTCCTCCGCCAACTCCGCCGGATTCTTCGGCAAGGGGAAGGCGAGGAAGGCGTTCCTCGACAGGGCAGGGGCACACATGAGGGACCCTGGCGTGAAGTTCGAGTCACTGTCATCCACGGTCAACATCATCTCGTCCATCTCATCGGATGTGAGGTGGCTGCAGTCGTTCCTGTCAGCCTTCAGGTCGCGTACGGGTGATGTCACACAGGACAGGGAGGGACTTGAATCCCTCTCGAAGCAGGCGACATCCGCAATATCGGCGGCCGCATCCGTCAACATACCCCTGCACGACCTCCCATCCATGTACGACAGGATCGTGTCCGCACGCCCCAAGGCCGATGATTACCTCGCATCCATGGAGCAGTGGAGGGCCGCTTCACAGAAGGCCAGGGACTTCATGAAGACGTCCACCGACATCTCCACACCTGAATCCTTCATCGCCATGCGCGACAGGCTGATGCCCCACATCGACGGCATATATGACTGGGCCAACTGGAACCACTACTCGGGACTGCTCCCGTCCCTCGGTGTACCGGATGCGAAACAGGCGATCATGTCCGGAATCGACGAGGAGGTCATGATCAGATCCGTCAACCGTTCCATGTACAGGACCATGATCGAACTCTGCCGTCAGGAGTCGGAGACGCTGAGGATGTTCAACGCATCCACCTTCGAGAACCTGATCGAGCAGTTCAGGAAATTGGACCTCACATACACCAACTACAGCAGGAACCTGCTGAAGCACAGACTATCCAGGAACATCCCCCGCAACATGGACAGCTCCGTCCCCGGAACGGAGACCAACACCCTGTACAAGGCCATCAACAGCGCCCGCCTCAGGAAATCCATCAGGACCCTCCTCAAGGAGATACCCAATATCCTCCCGAGGATCTGCCCCTGCCTGCTGATGAGCCCCCAGTCCGTCTCACAGTACATCACCATGGACTTCCCCAAGTTCGACCTGGTAATCTTCGACGAATCCTCGCAGATAACCACATGCAAGGCCATAGGTGCCCTCGGACGCGCCAAGAACGCGGTCATCGCCGGGGACAGGCGTCAGCTCCCTCCCACCTCCTTCTTCCAGAAGAAGATAGAATCGGAGGATGACGACGAGATGGTGGACATCGACAGCTTCCTCGATGACTGCCTGTCGCTGAACATGCCGGAGACCTATCTGGAATGGCACTACCGCAGCAGGCACGAGAGCCTCATCGCCTTCAGCAACCGCACCTTCTACGAGAACAGGATGCTCACCTTCCCCTCACCCAACGACCAGGAGACCCGCGTCGGCATAAGGTGGACCGGAGGGACGTACGAGAGGGGCAAGCGCGATAATCCCGTCGAAGCCAAAGCGGTCGTCGAGGAGATCCGCAGGAGGGTGATGGACGACGACCTGTGCAAACAGAGCATCGGTGTCGTGGCGTTCAGCATCAGCCAGCAGAACTGCATAGAGGACATGTTCGATGAGATGAAATCAAAGGACGACAGACTCTACCAGAGGGTCAACGACATGCCCGAACCGATCTTCATCAAGAACCTGGAGACCGTCCAAGGGGATGAGAGGGATGTGATCATGTTCTCCATCGGCTACGGACCCACCGCAGACGGCACCGTCCCACAGAACTTCGGACCCATCAACCGCGACGGAGGCGGCAGGAGACTGAACGTCGCCGTGTCCAGGGCGAGGTCGGAGATGGTGGTCTTCACATCCATGAGGTCCACCGACATCAAGGTCACACCCATGTCCAAATCCGGAGTGGTGAACCTGAAGGACTTCCTCATATTCGCCGAGAATGGGGGACACTTCCCCGGAAGGACACAGAACATCCCGTCGGAGGGGGACTCCTCGATCATCGGGGACATCGCATCCGCACTCTCCGAACACGGATACCAATCCCACTTCGGAGTCGGAAGCTCGGAGTTCAAGGTGGACGTGGCGGTCGTCGATCCGGACGACCCCGACGAGTACCTCCTTGGAATCCTGACGGACGGACAGTCCTACAGGGCATCCTCCAACACCCGCGACAGGGAGTACGCCAGGGCCGATGTGCTCAGGAGGTTGGGATGGAACCTCACGCACGTGTGGTCCATGGACTGGAGGTTCAACAGGGACAAGATCGTCTCATCCCTGCTCGAGAAGCTGGATGCGGTCCGTCAGGGACGGGTGATCGAGCAGGAGACCGCGGAGGAGGTGGAGGAGGATGTGGGGATCATCGACACGCCTCCGGAGGAACAGGTCCTCGCCGGACTCCCGAAGACGGAACCCGTCGGAAGATGCAGACCGTACATACCCATCGACATCGTCACCACACCCATGCCCCTGGATTCCATGTCCGGGGACATGATGAGGGCGATAGCATCGGACATCATCCTCAGGGAATCACCCGTCAACGAGACACTGCTCCTGAAGCTGTTCTGCAAGAGGGTGGACATAAAGCGCCTGTCGGAGAAGAACAGAACGATGCTCCTGGGCCAGATCGGAAGGCTCCCCCACGAGGAGAGGGACGGATTCGTCACCTACTGGTCACCGGACATGGACCCCTCGTCCTACGATACATACCGCGTCGGCGACAGGGAGACCAACCGCGACATCACACAGGTCCCCTTGGCGGAGATCGTCAACGCCATCGTCGACACGGTCGGTCAGTCCGGATCCCTCACGGAGGAGAGCATCTCACCCGCCGTGGCGAGGGCACTGGGATACAGCCGCTCCGGAACCAATGTCAGGGCCATCATCGGCGATGCCGTGGACATGGCCGTGCGGGACGGCAGGATAAGGTGCGAGGACGGAAGGTACCTCCCGGCCCAGCAGTGAAGTGAAAGAACGTCATCGGGAATGGGGGATGGTCAGTCCTTCCCCTTCCTGATGACATCCGCCCCGCACTGGGGACAGAAGGTGTCCTCGGGGGACAGCTTGGCGTAGCAGTACTGGCATCTCCCGTCCTTGTCCACCTTCGCCGCGGTGACCCTGAAGAACCTGCGGCAGACGAACACCACGATGATCACCAACCCCAGGATCAGGATGAGATTCAGCACCGTGTTGAAGAATCTGCCCTCGGGGGTCACGGACACCGCGGTGGAATACGCCGCGAGACGGAACAGGATTATGACGATCCATATCGCCGATATCACCATCGATAGCCTGTTCCATGCGTCGTTATCCATAGGGGGAGTTCACCCGTCTCCGTATAAAAGGATGGGCAGAGATACTTCCGATGCTTCGTCGATGATGGATGGTAGGATGTGAACCAATCATATACAAGCACGGTTATCGACCGGTTATGGCTCCCATCGCCCTGAAATGCCCCCAATGTCAGAGAGACATCAGTCTGGATGATGCTCTACCATACGGTTTCTGCATATACTGCGGTACCAAGGTCGCAACCGACGGGACGGACCAGGGCGCGAGATACGAACTCAGACTGGAGATATTCTCCATAATCCCCACATCCTTCGTGGAGGTCCGTCTCGACGGGGAGCCGGACAACCGCTCGTTCATGCTTGTGGGAACGGCACGCTACATGGTGAGCCCCGGAAAACACACGGTCAGCGTGGTGTGCGGGAGGTTCTCCAAGGACTTCGAGGTGGATGTCACCGAGGACTGCGTCCAGAACATCAACGTCGGCCTGAAGGGTATCATCATAGGCGGACGCGGACTCCCACAACTCTTATAAGCACGGACCGGGAAACGGTCCCCCATGAAGATCTCCAAGAGGATTTCCGAGGTCCCCATGTCGGGGATAAGGAAGATGTTCGACCTCGCAGGCCCCGATTCCATCAACCTGGGCCTGGGCGAACCCGACCTCGCCCCGCCCGTCGAGGCGATCGAGGGGATGAACGCAGCCGCAACCGCGGGACTCAACAAGTACGGACCCACCGCAGGCATCCCCGAACTCAGGAAGGCGGTCGCCGAGAGGTTCTCGAAGTACGGCGACATCACCGGGGACAACATCATCATCACGCCCAGCGGATCCTCCGCGCTCCTGGAGATCACCCAGAGCATGATCGACCCCGGGGACAACGTCCTGATCCCCAGTCCCGGATTCGTCATCTACGGACCCCACGCACAGCTCGCCGGGGGAACGTACACGGAGTACAGGCTCACCGAGGGGGACTTCCAGCCCGACACCGATGACATCCAGTCCAAGATCACACCCGAGACGAAGATGCTCGTGGTCACCAACCCCTCCAACCCCACCGGAGGCGTCCTCAGCGAGGAGACCTACAAGGCACTCTCCGACATCGCCGCCGACACAGGTGTCACCATCCTCTCCGACGAGGTCTACGACTCCTTCATCTACGAGGGGACACACCACTCTTTCATGAACCAGCTGGATAGGGCCGTGGTCGTCAACGGATTCTCCAAGATGATGGCAGTCACCGGCTGGAGGATGGGATTCGCATGCGCCAACGAGGAGATCATGCAGGCACTCATCAAGATGCAGTACCATGTCTGCGCCAGCCCCAACATGCCCGCGCAGTACGGGATCCTCAACGCCCTGCCCAACCTGGACCCCTACCTCGAGAACGCCAGGAAGGTGTTCAAGGCGAGGAGGGACCTGATCTCCAAGAGGATCAACGAGATCCCCGGCATGAACATCATCCCGCCAAGGGGGGCGTTCTACGCATTCCCCAGCTACGACATGGACATGAAGTCCGCGGACCTCGCGGCGGAACTCGTCAAGGCAGGCCTCATCTGCACGCCCGGATCCGCGTTCGGTTCCTTCGGAGAGGGACACCTCAGGTTCTCGTATGCTGCGGATGAGAGCAAGATTAATGCAGGGATG
>CALYUZ010000055.1 GCA_945492685.1 uncultured Methanomassiliicoccaceae archaeon
CCTGACCCCCAT
Source organism: uncultured Methanomassiliicoccaceae archaeon (assembly GCA_945492685.1). Taxonomy (GTDB): domain Archaea; phylum Thermoplasmatota; class Thermoplasmata; order Methanomassiliicoccales; family Methanomethylophilaceae; genus Methanoprimaticola. The sequence goes on from CALYUZ010000055.1 coordinate 13, forward strand.
CGAACCTCCGGCGGCGGTCACGGTGGATTCCTCCTGCGTGATGGAGCGGCAGAGCGCATCTGGCATGACCTCGGCCCTGACCACTCCCTTCTCCTTCCTGAGTCCCTCCAGGATCCATTCCAGTTCCATGGCTAGTGGAAACGGGTGTCTGGTAGATAAAGCGGGACAGGTTCGGAGGGAAGTTTCAGTCCCGTTATCATCCCAATACAAGCAAATATCCGTTCCATCTCACAGAATCCATGGACACGGCGTTGTTGTGGGTCATAATAGGTGGTTTGCTGGAACCTGTGTGGGTGATCGGACTCAAGAAGTACAACGACACCAGGAACCTCCTGTGGGGCGTCTTCGCCGTTGTTTTCATGATCGTGAGTCCCATGTGCATGTCCTTCGCCATGAAGACCATGAACGTGGGTATAGCATACTCCATCTGGACCGGCATAGGTGCGGTGTTCACCCTCATCGTCGGGATGGTCCTGTACAAGGAGCGCATCGACCGTGTCAAGGTTCTCCTGGTGTTCATGATCATAGCCGGGGTCGTGGGACTTCAGCTTACGTCGGGGGTGCACGCATGAGCCGCGCCTGGCTGTTCATCCTGGTGGGTGGGATGGTGGAGATGGTCTGGGCCGTCTTCATGAAGATGTCCGACGGTTTCACCGATCCTCTCTACACAGCATTGACCATAATCTTCCTGTTCGTTAGCGTGGCACTGCTGAACATGGGTCTCAAGAGAGGTCTGCCCGTAGGTCCGTCCTATGCGGTGTGGGTGGGGATCGGCGCGGTGATGTCGGTGATATCCGGTATCATCCTCTTCGGCGAGAGCCTCTCGTTCCTGGGATACATCTTCCTAGCCATGGTCATCGGCGGCATCATAGGGCTGAACCTGGTCACGGAAGAGGCCTGAATCCGCTCCAACGGCATCCAGATAAACCTTATCTAGTCCTCTTTAATACGAAGAGGACGAGGACTCAAATGACACTTAAACTGGGTGTTCCGAACAAAGGAAGGCTGAACGAGAGGACGATCGAACTCCTGACCAAGGCTGGTCTGGACCTGGGAGAGGACATCGGCAGGAAGCTGTACGTCAAGATCAGGAACCAGGACATCGAGGTCATGTTCGTACGTGCGCAGGACATCCCCGAGTTCATCGCGGCCGGGGCCATCGATGCCGGTATCACCGGATTGGACGAGCTCGCCGAGTCGGGCCACGATCTCAAGAACGTTCTCAACCTGCGTTTCGGATACTGCCACCTCGCGGTCGCCGCACCCGAGGAATCCGGTATCACCGACGTCTCCCAGATAAAGGACGGCAGCAGGATCGCCACATCGTTCCCGAACCTCACCAAGAGGTACTTCGAGTCCCTCGGGAAGCATGTGAGCGTCATAGTCGTCACCGGAGCCGCGGAGATCATGCCCTACCTCGGCATATCCGACTACATCGTGGACCTGGTGTCCACAGGTTCCACCCTCAGGATGAACAGGCTCAGGGAGGTCGGCACCATCGTCGAGTCCCAGGCCGCCGTCATCACATCGGAGAGCGCCCTGTCCAAATACAGGCCCGAGATCGAGGAGCTCGTGGATTCCATCGAGAGCGTCATCGTCGCCGAGGACAAGAAGTACCTCATGGCGGACATCCCCAAGGACAGGCTCACCGACGTGGAGAAGATCATCCCCGGTATCGGCGGACCCACAGTCCTCGAGATCGCGGGAGACGATATGTTCGTGGCCGTCCACGCGGTCATCGACACCGACAAGGTGTTCCACACCATCTCGGAGCTGAAGAAGCTGGGCGCCAAGGGCATCCTCACCACGCCCATCGAGAGGCTGGTGGAGTGAATGGAGCTCACCAAGGATATAATGAGGGAGACCACCAGGGACTTCGAGGTCTACTACAACCCGAAGCTCAACGGCGAGATCAGGCTGGACACCAACACCAACGTCCTGGGATCCAACCCCGCCGCCGCCAAGTACCTGGCGGAGAACAGCTGGGACCTCAACGGATACCCCAACACCTATTCCAACGGCCTCAGGGAGGCCCTGGGCGAGCTGTACGGCCTGGACAAGGACAACTTCATCGCCGGGAACGGGTCCGACGAGATGCTCGACGTCACGTTCAAGACCTTCACCAACTGGGGCGACAACAGCGTTGTCCCCGTGCCCTCCTACACACTCTACGACTACTTCGTCCAGATGAACGGCGGGAAGGCCCACGAGGTCGACCTGACCGAGGACTTCCAGCTCGACGTGGACGAGATCGTGAAGCAGGATGCGAAGGTGGCCATCATGCCGTCACCCAACAACCCCACGGGTAACTGCTTCAGGCAGAAGGACATAGAGGAGATCCTCTCGAAGTTCAACGGGATCGTGGTCGTGGACGAGGCATATGCCGAGTACGCCGACGATGCGATGATCCGCAGGGTCGACGAGTTCGACAACCTCGTGGTGCTCAGGACCTTCTCCAAGGCCTACGCCATGGCCGCGCTCCGTGTGGGATACGCTGCCGCCAACAAGAAGCTCGCAGACATGATGATGCGCGTGAAGATCCCCTACTCCCTCAACATGGTGAGCGAGGGTGCCGCCATCGCCGCCGTGAAGGACCAGGACTTCATCAGGAGGAGCGTGGAGATGGTCAGGGAGCAGAGGCCCAAGCTGGATGCCGGCCTCAGGAAGCTCGGATTCGAGACGTTCCCCTCCGATTCCAATTTCATACTCGCCAGGGCACCTATCGACCACAAGGTGCTCGTGCAGGGACTCAAGGAGCGCGGAGTGCTCATCCGCGACTTCGGAGCCAAGCGCAGGACCGAGAACTGCGTCAGGACCACCGTCGGTACCGCGGAGCTCAACGCGATCCTGCTGGAGAAGGCCGAAGAGGTGATCTCCGGATGTCGCTGAAGGTCACCATCACCGACTACGGTGTCGGGAACCTCTATTCCATCCGCAGGTCCCTGGAGATGTGCGGCGCGCAGGTGGAGGTCATAACCGACATGTCGAAGCTGGCGGACGCCGAGTGCATCGTGTTCCCCGGCGTGGGTGCCTTCAACAAGTCCATGGAGCGCCTCCTGCCCTACAGGGACATGATCCGCGAGAGGATCTCCTCCGGTGTTCCCACTCTCGGTATCTGCATCGGCATGCAGATCATGTTCGAGGGCAGCGACGAGGGGACATCACCCGGACTCGGGATCTACGACGGAAGGGTCGAGAAACTCCCCTGCAGGATGGTCCCCCACATGGGATGGAACCAGGTCGACAGCGACGATCCCCTGATGGACGGCGTCACAGACCGCAACTTCTACTTCGTCCATTCATACTACGGCAACCCCGTGGACACCTCGGTGACCGTCGGGACCACAGAGTACGAGGGAGTCACCTTCCCGTCGTTCTTCAGGAGGCACAACGCCTACGGCACACAGTTCCATCCCGAGAAGAGCAGCGTCTCTGGAAGGAGGGTCCTGGAGAACTTCATATCGTTCGCGGAGGACCTCGCATGAGGATGATCCCCGCGGTCGATGTCATGGACCATCAGGTGGTCCAGCTCGTCGGAGGCGTTCCGGGAAGCCAGCAGATCGTCATGCCCGATCCCCTCGCGGTCGCCGGCATGTGGGTCGAGAAGGGTGCCCCGTATCTGCACCTCGTCGACTTGGACGGTGCCTTCGGCAAGGAGAACAACATTCCCGTCTTCAAGAGGATAATCAGGGAGTACGACGTCCCCGCCGAGGTCGGCGGAGGGATAAGGGATTCCGAGACGATCGACGATCTCATCTCCGCCGGTGCGGACAGGGTTGTCGTTGGAACAAAAGCGGTCAAGGAGCCCGAGTGGCTCGAGGAGATGGCCGACAGGCATCCCGGACACATCGTCCTGTCCATGGACACCAAGGGTGGACTCATCGCCATCAAGGGATGGCAGGAATCCGCCGCACTTTCCGTGGATGAGATGTTCGAGAGGATCCGCGACATGCCCCTGGCGGCCGTCCTCAACACCAATGTCGACGTGGAGGGTCAGAGGAAGGGTATCGACGAGGCGCAGGCCAGGGATTTCATCTCACGTTGTCCGGCTAAGGTCATCGCATCCGGCGGAGTGACGTCGAAACGCGATGCGGAGATCCTCGCCGATGCCGGTGCCGAGGGTGCGGTCGTCGGTCTCGCGATGTACACCAACGTCATTTCCCCTTGGGAGTGGGACACGCCCTGGCAGGCTTAACGGAAGTTGATGCGAAGTTTTTATAAACGCCGTTCAGATGGGAGTGCCGATGAAACTGCCCTGTGAACTGATCGTCACGCACATACTTCCGACGGCCCGCGGATCCCTTGCAAAGGAACTTGTCAAGAGGCACGGGATGACGCAGGTCCAGGTGGCCCATCTCTTCGGCGTCACCAGTGCGGCGGTCTCCCAGTACCTCAAAGGTCTCAGGGGAGGCAACAACCTCATCGACAAGAGCGCGTACCGCGACGATTTCTACGGTATGATCGCCGATGCGGCTGATGCCGTCGCCGCAGGGGAGGATGTCACCGAGGCACTCTGCAGGATATGCGGATTCGTCAAGGACAGCGGTCTCCTCAGGGCCCTGTATGTGTTCGAGGGCTACAGCGGCGATCTCGGCCAGTGCCTGGAGTGCCCCAGGCTCTGCATCGTGTCCTTCGACGAGGACGACGAGGTCGCGGAAGGCGACGCCTGAGTCCCTCCCGAACCTTTTATTACATTACAGTTCTAACGGACCTCCGGTATCAATGACCGGAAGGGCAGCTAAAGTTGAGCGCAGGACCAGGGAGACGCAGATCTCCGTGGAGTTGGACATAGACGGCACAGGGAAGTTCGATGTCGAGTGCGACATACAGTTCCTGAAGCACATGGTCGAGACATTGGCAAGGTACGCCTCATTCGACCTCGTCCTGAAGGCCCACGGGGACAACGACCACCACATCATCGAGGATGTGGCCATCACCCTGGGGAAGGCGTTCACCGAGGCCATGGACGGAAGGCCCATCGAGAGGATGGCAACTTCCACAGTAGTCATGGACGATGCAATGGTCACCACCTCGCTCGACCTGGTGGACAGGCCCTATACCGATGTGGACTGCCCCGATCCGCTCTATCTGCACTTCATGAGGAGCTTCGCCATGACCGCCGGAATCACCCTCCACATCCTGAAGGTGAGGGGATTCGACGACCACCACATCGTGGAGGCCGGATTCAAGTCGATGGGAAGGGCCCTCAAGGAGGCGGTGAAGGTCAGGGACACGGAGCTCAGCACGAAGGACCGTGCGGAGGTCAGGGTCTGATACCATGCTCACCAAGAGGATCATCCCCTGCCTGGACGTGAAGGACGGAAAGGTGGTCAAGGGGATCAACTTCAAGGGTCTGAGGGATGTCGGGTACCCTCCCGAACTCGCAACGGAATACGAGCTCCAGGGTGCCGACGAGATCACATTCCTGGACATCTCCGCATCGCTGGAGGCCAGGCAGACCATGCTCAACATCGTCTCCGAGACCGCTGGGAAGCTGTTCGTCCCGCTCACGGTGGGAGGGGGCATCAGGAAGGTCCAGGACATGAGGGACGCCCTCAACGCCGGTGCCGACAAGGTCTCCGTCAATTCGGCGGCCGTGTCCAATCCCGACATCATATCGGAATGCGCCGAGAGCTTCGGAAGGCAGTGCGTCGTAGTCGCCATCGACGGAAAGAGGGTCGGCGACCATTGGGAGGTCTTCACCCACGGAGGAACGAAATCCGCAGGGATCGACGCGGTCGAGTGGGCTCAGAGGGCCGAGGACCTGGGAGCCGGTGAGATCCTTCTCACATCCATGGATGCGGACGGTGTCAAGACCGGATACGACATCCCGTTCACCGAGGCCGTGGCCGATGCGGTCAGCATCCCCGTGATAGCTTCCGGAGGATGTGGTTCCAAGGAGCACATCTACGACGTGTTCGCACAGACTGGCGCGTCCGCCGCACTTGCGGCATCAATATTCCATTACAACGAATGCACCGTCGGAGAGGTCAAGGAGTACCTCAGGGACAGGGGGGTTAACGTAAGATGACAGATCTGAAATTCGATGACAAGGGGTTGATCACAGTGGTGGTTCAGGATTGGATCACCAACGAGGTCCTCATGGTCGCATGGG
>CALYUZ010000056.1 GCA_945492685.1 uncultured Methanomassiliicoccaceae archaeon
TTTCCGAAAGTATGGAAAGACCCTGAAAAACAGCTTCAAACACCATTTTTTCTTAGACAATCCTGAAGATTTTACCGAAATACACAGATAAACAACCAGATCGGAACAGAGGAACAAATGGAAATCCGAAATCATCCAGAAGAACAGAAGATTTCCATAGGAAACTGAAGAGGAAGGAAGAAAATCAATCGGAAAATCAATTTTTGATACCAAATAACAAATTATTGATGGAAACGACAACCTCCATATCGAATCATACCGCCAACCGATCTTATATAGAACTCCTCCAAAAGACACCCTTATTTTTCAAGAAGATGAACATTAGATCTGTAGAAACTACAGATCACTTCGAAGACGATCACATCAAAGTGGTCTGTTTCGAAGGTTTATAGGAATACAGATCGGTGAAGACCTCATCGGACTTGATCATATTGACGATCTCTTTGGGAGTGTTCAATTCGATCTCCTTTGTACGACCTGCCCTTCCGAAGGATTTCACTCTCGCATGGACGATTCCGAGCATATCCAATTCAGAAATAAGGCCGGCTACCCTTCTCTGAGTGAGTATGGATTGCGATATCGCTTCACAGATGTACTTGTATGTAGTGTAGACATCACCAGTGGTCATCGTTGTCATGCCATCTTCAGTGTTTTTGATGACACTCAACAGAACAGTCTTCGATTGAACGGTCAGAGTCTTGATGACCTCCGATACAGCATCCAGTTCGATCTTGTTCTTTGCAGATTTTACATGTGCAGCAGTGATCTTCTTGTCACCATTCCTTTCAGCGATATCTGCAGACATCCTGAGGAGATCCAACGCCCTCCTCGCGTCACCCATCTCCTGAGCGGAGAGTGCTGCACAATAGGGGATGACATCATCATCGAGGATCCCATCATCGAATGCTTCCCTTGCCCTCTCATAGAGAATATCCTTGAGTTGATTCACAGTGTAGGGAGGGAAGATGACCTTCTCCTCTCCGAGTCTGCTCTTGATCTTCGGACTGAGGAATTCCGTGAATTTTGCATTGTTGGTGATACCGATGATGGAAACCCTTGATTTCTCAAGGATCTCATTGATCGTGGTGAGATAATAGAATATGTCATCACCGTTCTTCTGGAACGATCTATCGATCTCATCAAGGACTATGATGAAGATCTTGTCCTCTTTATCGATGTATGTGGTCAGCTCCGAGAAGATCTTATCGAGACTCCATCCTGTGAATGGAATCTTCTTGTTCGGATCCGTGATGATCTGATTCGAGATGTTGTACAGAATACCATATGGATTATCGACAACCTCGCAATTGATGTAAATGAAAGCACAGTTCTCCTGATTCTCATCAGCTTTCTTCAATTCCTTTCCGATGTAGTTCATCACCGCGGTCTTACCGGTTCCGGTCTTCCCTATGATCAGGATGTTTGACGGTTTGTCCTTGTTCAGAGATGGGGCGACGATCTCGACGATCTCATTGATCTTGTCATCTCTGTGTGGAAGGTTGCTCGGGATGTATGATGATTGGAGGATCTTCTTGTTCTTCACTATTACATTCCTTTTCTGTATGTATTGAGTGAATATATTGTCCTCGGCCATACCGTACATCTCCAGTGGAACATACCGCTTTTCTGTTTCTTTTCCTGTGTATCCTGAATCCTTCTTTAAAGATTTCTGTCTTCAGTGGAAATTTCAGTTGATATTCCGTATCCTGTGGTCATATTGTTCCTATTCTCCTAATATAGTGGTTCGATGTTACTCTTTCCAATCGAAAGGAGTTGTTCCAAAATGAAAGGATGGCTTGTTATCGGAGCTTGCATTCTCGGAATCGTAGCTTTCATCGGCATTCTCTACCTTCTCGGACAGTGATCCGGCAGGTGGAAAAACAGGGCATACACCCTTTCCCGAGTTCCAGTGGAAATGGAGGGGTGGGGGGGTTTGCAAGAGTGACCGCAACCCCCGTCCTTTATTCTCTCATTCATTTTTACATCATGATCGGTGATTCCGATCAACAAGTATGTCACATTGGGCATGGCCGTCGTCGTATTGGCAGGATTGTTCCTTGTCTTCTCCGATGAGGGTATAGGTGAGTATGACCACACGGGTATCGTGCATGACATAAGATCAGGTTCCAGTGGATACACATTCTACATCGACATGTCTGATGGCTCCTCTCTAAAGTGTTTCTCCAGATCCGAACCATCCGAACTCGGATACTATGGCATCTCCGGGGATCTGTCGGATGATGGCAGCATATTCTTCGTATCCGACATGGTCTGCTTCGATGATACGTCATGATATGGAATGTTCCACTGGAACAGTTTTATCGTTCTCTTGGAATCATGGTGGCATGTTCGTTGCGGTGGACGATACGGATTCGATGAAGGGCAATTGCACAACATTCCTCGCCACCGAGATCATCAGGGAATTCATGGATGATCTCGATCTCATCGGGAATCCCCGTCTCGTCCGTCTCAACCCTGCGGTTCCTTGGAAGACCCGCGGGAACGGGTCACTTGTGATGAGGTTCGGGAAAGGTACCGGTCCGAAGAGGTTCATCGGGAGGATCGGGGACAGGGATGTCTTCTGCTACGACAGGTGCACATCCTTCGAACCCGATCCGGTGATGATGAGGGACAGGATCATCCCCCACATCGAGGATCATCATGAGGATGATTCCGACCCCGGACTCCTGATCTCCAAGGAGAAGCCTTCCCAATCCTTCTATTGGAAGGGTGTGAGGACGATCCTCTCCCGTAACGATGTCGATCCCGAGATCGAACGTATCGGCGGGACCACCTTCGAGATCGGATGCGGAAGGGGTCTGATCGGCTGCACATGCGGGATGGCATGGAGGCCTCGCGACAGCACGTTCGAGCTCCTCACATACAGGCCCTCCGGCAGATGGGGCACTCCGCGCATCTTCGATCCGATCACCATCCGTGATGTGGAGCATAACTATCCCACAACGTTCAACAGTTGGGAGGATAGGATGGAGAAGGTCGCCATGGTGCCATCCACGCCCTGTCCCGTGATGTACGGTCTCCGCGGTGATGTCGAATCGGATCTCATAGAGGCCTCATCGAAGATCGCGACGGAGTCGATCGAGAGGTGGATAGTGTTCCTCACCAACCAGGGGACCGATGATCACATAATCCGCAACACTACCAAACTCATTCCCAATCAATCATACTCCATAACCGGTACCGTCATCTCCAATCCCCGTCATATCGAGGGGAGCCATGTCCTGATCGATTTGAGCACCAGGCACGGGACCGTCACATGCGCCGCATACGAACCGTCCAAGGAGTTCCGCTATACCTTGGATTGGCTGGTCCCTGGTGATGTGGTCGAGGTTCTGGGGGAGCTCAGGGACCTTCCCCGCACCTTGAACATAGAGAAGATCCATGTGATCTCCACCGTCGACGAATACAGGAAGGTCTCCAACCCGATATGCCCCATATGCTCCAGGACCATGAAGTCCATTGGAAAGGGGGAGGGATTCAAATGCAAGAAATGCCACACCAGGTCGTCCGTTCCCGTGTCCGTGAAGGTTTCCAGACAGATTGTTCCGGGATGGTACGAGCCTCCGACCGCGGCACGCAGACACCTGTCCAAACCTCTCAAGAGGATGGGTTTGGAGCAGCCTGTCGAGTTCGTCAATAGTCGTACTTTATAAACGACAGTCTTTTATATACAGGTCTTAATCCCGAGCCGAAGGGATATCCAATGGATGAAGTAGTGATTCACAGCGCAGTAAGGACACCCATCGGAAAATACGGCAAGACACTCGCAGGCATCAAGGCAACAGATCTCGGTGCAATGGTCGTGAAGGAGGCTGTCAACAGGGCAGGTCTCCAGCCCACAGACATCGAGGAGTGCATCATGGGTAATGTCATCGGTGCCGGACTCGGACAGAACCCCGCGAGACAGGCCGCCATCGGTGCCGGACTTCCTGTGGAGATCGGTTCATTCACAGTCAATGCGGTTTGTGGATCCGGAATGAAGGCCACCATGCTCGCAGCCGATGCCATCAAGGCCGGGGAGTACAACGTCCTCGCAGTCGGAGGAATGGAGAACATGTCTGCCGCACCCTATCTCCTGAACGGGGCCAGGTGGGGATACAAGATGAACGATCAGACGATGGTCGACTCCATGGTCCATGACGGTCTCTGGGACATCTTCAACAACCAGCACATGGGATTCACCGGTGAGATCGTCGCCGAGAGGTTCAATGTCACCAGGGAGGATGCCGACCAGCTCTCCGTGGAATCCCACCAGAAGGCTGCCGCGGCCATCAAGGCAGGCAAGTTCAAGAAGGAGATCCTGCCCGTCACCATCCCCTCCAAGAAGGGAGATATCATCTTCGACACCGATGAGGGTGTCAGGGAGGATTCCAGCATGGAGACCCTCGGAAAGCTCAAGCCCGTCTTCAAGAAGGACGGAATCGTCACCGCAGGCAACTCCTCGCAGCTCAGTGACGGTGCCTCATCCCTCGTCGTAGCATCCAGGAAGTGGGCGGAGGAGCACGGACTCAAGCCCCTCGCAACCATCGAGGCCTATGGAGAGCGCGGAGTGAAGCCCGAGTACATCATGGAGGCTCCCATCCCCGCGACACAGCACGTCCTCAAGAAGGCCGGAATGACCATCGACGATATCGACCTCTTCGAGCACAACGAGGCTTTCGCATCCGCATCCTGTGCCGTCAAGAAGGAGCTCAACGTTCCCGACGAGATCTTCAACGTCAACGGAGGAGCCGTCGCACTCGGTCACCCCATCGGATGTTCCGGAGCACGTGTCCTCACCACCCTGCTGTACGCCCTGCAGGACAGGAACAAGGACGTCGGATGCGCCACACTCTGCCTCGGTGGAGGAAACGCGGTCACCACCATCATCCGCCGCTGCTGATAAACGGTCAAACAAACGTCTTCCCAAACCTTTTCCACTGCATCCTTTTTCAATCAAATGACGGATTCACCATTCATGAAGACACTCGATGAGATCCTGTCGCTCATAGAAGGTTCCAGAGAGGATATCGTTGACACGATGATCGGGATGATCCGTATCCCCGCTCTTTCACCCGTCAACGGCGGAGACGGTGAATCCCGCAAGGCTGACTACCTGATGACGAAGATCAAAGGCTTCGATTCCGTTCAGAGGGTGGATGTTCCCGATGGGACGGATCCGAACGTCATGAGGTCCAACATCCTCGCCAGGAAGATCGGAAAGAAGCCCGGAACCGTATGGGTCGTTGCGCACATCGATGTCGTTCCCGCAGGGGATCCGGAGCTTTGGGACACTCCACCTTACGATCCCGTCTTCAAGGATGGGAAGATATACGGCAGAGGCACGGAGGACAACGGTCAGTCCGTCATCTCATCGATGTTCGCATCCAAGTTCTTCGATTCATCCGAGCTCGAGGGCATGTCCATCGGCGTGGCCTATGTCGCAGACGAGGAGACTGCGAGCACCTATGGTATCGAGTATCTTCTGGAGCATGGTTACTTCTCGAAGGATGATGTCATATTCGTTCCCGATTGGGGTTCACCCAACGGTTCCATGGTCGAGGTCTCTGAGAAGAACCTCGTTTGGCTGAGGTTCTCCATCGAGGGGAAGACCACCCACGGTTCCACACCCGAGCTTGGGATCAACGCATACCGTGTATCCACGGTGCTTCTGATGGATCTGATGGAATCGTTCGCGGAGCGTTTCTCCGAGAAGGATGATGTCTTCCTTCCTCCTATATCCACATTCGAGCCGACAATGAGGCCTGCCACTGTCGAGAACGTCAACACCATCCCCGGATACGATGAGTTCGCCATGGACATCCGTGTCATACCGAAGTACAGTATCGATGATGTGGTCGCACTGGCGGAGGAGATCGCGGAATCCCATTCAAAATCCACCGGTGCCAAGATCACCATGACCGAGATCCAGCGTCACATCTCCGGAAAACCCTCATCCGTTGACACGGAGGCGTTCCGCAACCTCTCCGATGCGGTGGAGTCGGTGACGGGTGAAAGGCCGAAGGCTGTGGGGGTCGGAGGCGGTACCTGTGCCAACTTCTTTAGGGAGAAGGGATTCGATGCATATGTTTGGCAGTGTGGTGGCGGTACCCTCCACGCACC
>CALYUZ010000057.1 GCA_945492685.1 uncultured Methanomassiliicoccaceae archaeon
ACCTCCGCATCCGACACCCTCCTTGATGAATCCCCACTCGTAGGACTGCAGTCCCTCGTAGGGGCTGTCGCTATAGTCCACGTTCACGTAAATGATCGGGATATTGGGTGATATCGAATCCATGATCTTCTTCATGTTGGAATTGGGATCGCCCATGAGCCATCTCGTGGTCCCCTGGAAGAAGTTGCCCACGACCTCGGGATGGAGTTTGACGGCTCCTGCCATGACGGCTGCGAGCTGTGTTCCGCCTCCTACTATCACCGGTACCGACTTGGCGGCACCGCAGAGGATACCGATGTTGGCGGGCATCATGGGGTCACCGACGCATTCGATGGCCTTCAGGGGGTCATCTGCCAGATCACCCGGCTTTATCCCCGCGGCCTCAAGGGCCTCGGTGACGATCCTGCTCTTCAGCTCCTTCGGATTGTTGGGGGAGCTGCTGCTGACCAGGTTCTCCTTCAGGACGCCCATGGCCATCATCACGGCAAGTGCCGTCGTGGTACCTCCGGCGCAGCTCTCGCTGATGATCACGAAGTCGTACGCCCTTGCGAGCATCTCTCCGAGCATGTATCCCTTCTCGTAGATCTCCTTCACATTCTCGACGGAGTGACCGGTGATGATCTTCTCACCGCATTTGCCTCCCATGTCGAAGTACGGGACGTAGGGGATGATGTCGCATCCTCCGTTGACGATGTAGTAGGGGATGCTGGATAGGGACAGTGCGGCCTTGGTGAGGGTGGCGGGGGTGGGTATCCCTCCGGGGTTGATGGGGATCCCCTTCATGCAGGTGGTCTTCCCGCTCACAAGGAGTTCCGCATCCGCGGCGGGTGTGAACATGGTGAGTTCGGGTGTGTCACCCGCTTCGGATACTCCGGGTATGGTGGATGTGCGGGTGTTTGCCACTGTGCATGTGAACACACCCTTCTTCCCCCAGATCCTGGACACTATGTCTTTCGCGATCTCCTCGTTTCCGTATACGCTCAATGACGGCGGCAGTTCGAATCCTTCCATATCTTCACCATTTGTTCTCTAAGAGGGTGGTCAGTACCCTGTCCAGGGGCACGAGCTGGTCGCGCTCGAATCCCGCGTCTATGCTCGTCCACATGGGAACCTCCATCAGGATGTGTTCCCCGGTGACACACGATGTGCCGTGGTCCACGAAGTAGATTATGTTCTCCACATCGGAGAAGTACTCCTCCATGAGTTCATCGGTGTGCTCGAGTACCCATTTCTTCTTGAAGGGGTCCTTCTGATGGCTGTACTCGTCGACCTCGTCCACGTGGAGGAAGACGTCGCCGTGGTCGAGGGCCTCCCTCGCAAGGGGGAACCTCTCGTCCAGGTCGTCTATGAGCTTGATGTCGAATCCCAGGGATGAGCATATCCCGAGGGAGGTGGGACTGTCGGATATGGCCGTGAGCCTGTTGATGCCTGGAACGGGATCGTACTGGTGTCCGAACTTGCCGCATCCCCAGGGGTAATCGGTGATGCCACCCATGTTCCTCATGACCGATGTGACCATCTCCCCGAGGACTCCGGGAACCTCCACATAAGGTGCATCCACAGGGGGTGCCGGCAGGTCAGGGACATCGTCGCATTCCATCGTAAGGACCGCTCTTCCTCCGATGAAGAACTCTATCTGGGGATCGTACGGGTCGAGGACGTCCATGTTGTCCTTCACTGTGGAGACGAGTCTGTCGCAGTACTCCCCTGAGTGGTACGACCAGTGGATCATGCCGTCGCTTATCTCGGCGGGACTCAGCCTGTAGGCGGTCCTCTTGTCATCCTTGATCGACATCCCGAGTCCCATGGCCTCCAATGCTGCCCTGGGGATCTCCGGCGGATGTCCGGTGAAGAACTCGTTGAGGAACAGATGGGTGTATCCGCGTCCGGTGGTGCGTATCCTGTTGGGCGCCTTCCTCTCAAGGAAAGGCATCTCCGCCACTTCCAACGGCTTCTTGCCGTCCATCTGCGGATTCGGGTGGTCTTCGGCCCCGTCCAGGAGCACGAAAAGGGTGTTGCTCATCATATCCTCCTCAAAGCTATCGCGGCCTGTCCGACCGAGACTCCGGCGTCCCCGTTCGGGACGTCCCTATGGATGATTGGATTATGGTCGGATGATATAACCATATCCCTGAACATGCTGGCTATGCATGAGTTGTATGATACCCCTCCCGTAAGACCTATATACTTGGTCCCGACGGAATCCGCTTTCGAGATGGCTGTATCTACCAACTTACCTACCAGATTATATACGATGGAGTATGCCACATCCTCAGCTTTCTGTCCTTTTTCGATCCTGGAGAACAGTTCCGCCGTCTTGATGACGCCGTTCTCGCAGGTGGCCTCGAACCCCTCGATCAGCTTTCCGCGGTCCAGGAGCGGCTCCAACCTCATCGCTGGTTCCCCGTCGTAGGTGCGTTCCCCGCACACACCGAGGGAGAACGACAGCGCATCCAGGATCCTGCCGAACGATGACGTCCTGACGCTGCGGTCCATCAGCTTCGTGAGGACCATCGCCTCCCTGTCGGTGAAGTCATGGTTCTCCTCGCCGTTCATGGCATCTATCGCGAACCTCAATCTGCGGAGGTCGTAGAGCGCCCTCTCGGATCCGAGGAGGGGTATGGTCTCCAGGTGTCCGATCCTCTCGTAGTGGTCGAAGTCGGAGTAGAGGACCTCTCCTCCCCATGCGGTCCCGTCGTCCCCGTGTCCGGTCCCATCCAGGGTCAGTGCGACGCATTCGTCGATCCCGTTGTCGACCATGAGAGATGCCGCATGGGCCCAATGGTGCTGGACCTCGATCCTCTCCGCACCGTACTCCTCGCAGAGCCTCTTGGCGAACTGCCTGTTGGAGTATCCGGGATGCAGGTCTGTGGCGACGATCCGGGGTCTGCATCCGACGAGGGACATCTGCATCCTGACAGCCTCCTCCAGGTATTCCGGGACGCCGATCTTCTCCCCGTTGCCGATGTACTGCGTGGGCCATATCCTGCCGTCGGCGGCGACGGATCCGGTGAGGTTCTCCTGTGCCCCGACAGCGACCACATGCCCTTTCAACGATGTGTCCAGATGGTACGGCATGTTCCCCCTGGACCTGCGTATGAACTGCGTCCTGTCGCCTAGGAATCTGATGACGGAGTCATCGGCCCTGTTGACGATCGGTTGGTCATGCAGGAGATAGTAGTCCGCCCCCAGTTCCAACACCCTGTCGTCGTCTATGATCATGGGTTCGCCAGGGATGTTGGCGGATGTCATGACCAGGGCATCATGTTCCATCTCGGAGAACAGAATGTGATGCATCCCCGTGTACGGGAGGAACATCCCTATGTTGTCGAGTCCGGGTGATGCGGTTTCGGTGATGTCCGATGGTATCTTCCTCATCAGGACTATGGGCCTGTGGGGTGATGTCACCATCTCTAATTCTGTATCGGTCGGATCGGCATATCTGCGGAGTGCCTCCACATCCCTGCACATTATGGCGAAGGGCTTGTTCTTCCTGCCGTACCAGTCTCTCATTTCCTGCAGCATGTCGAGGTTGCAGCAGATGTGCATTCCGCCCCATCCCTTGACAACGCCGATGCAGCCTTCGTCCAACCTCTCCGCGAGGTATCCGATCGGGTCGTCGGTATCAATCCCCTTCCCATCCTTGTCGACGAGACGGTATGACGGTCCGCAGAAGGGACAGCAGATCGTCTGATGGTGGAATCTCCTGTCCGATGGTTCGGAGAACTCCCTCCCGCATTCTGGGCACATCGGGAATCCGTCCATGGATGTGTTCGGTCTGTCGTAGGGGACCTTCCTCAGAAGGGTGAAACGCGGTCCGCAGTTGGTGCATGTGGTGAACGGGTACGAATGGCGTCTGCCGGGGGAGAGCATCTCCCTAAGACAGTCGTCGCATATGCAGCTGTCCGTGGGGATGGATGCCCCGTTTCCACCTTCCCCCGAACCGATGATGGAGAATCCTTTCGATCCGATGTATTCCCCATCGATCCTCTCGATGGAATCTATCTTCGCCAGCGGAGGGAGTTCTCTGAGAAGGACGTCGAGGATCCCTTCGACATCGTCACTGTCGATTATGACGTTGGAACCGTCGTTGCAGACCGTACCGGAAGCCCCGGCCTTCACGGCTGCACGGTACACGGCAGGTCTGAATCCGACACCTTGAACGGTTCCCCTGATCACAACCTTCATGGGACCACCGTAGTCCGAACGGGTGTATTGAACTATCGTTCATGTGGGAGGACGATCCCGGAGTATCCGATCGTCATTCTGTCGGGATATCACCGTATCGACAGCCCCATTCCGTACGCGTCGTCCAACGACGGGTCCCCCTCGATCTCCCCTTTCCCGCGGATACCCCTAACCATGACCCTCCCCATGTCCTCCAGGTGGAAGTAGTCCAGGGTCAGCTGGTATTGTACAAGTATCGAATCGAAGACCTGGGGAAGTTCGGAGGCCCCCACAAGGAGCAGTCCCATCCTCCTGATGGGATATGTTCTCCTGACGGGCGTGTGCAGGCGGTCGATCACCGTCTTGAGCTGCGCGGTTATCCCGTAGAAGTAGACGGGTGAGGCAAGGACTAGCATGTCGGCGTGGGACAGACTCCCATACACCTTGGACATGTCGTCATCGATGGAGCATGTGATCCCATCCGATGATTTGCAGCGTTCGCATCCGATGCACGGGGATATGTTGAGGTCGGCGACCCTGATGACCTCCACCTCGTTATGTACGGATGCTCCTTTGACGAAGGATCCCACTAGCATGTCCGTGTTACCGTTCCTGCGGGGGCTTCCTGCCAGAACGACGATCCTCATTCCCTCCCCTCCGTCCACCCGTATCCGGCTTCTGAAAGTGATGTAATCGTCATATCCACATCCTGTTCCTTCACGAGAACGTAGTCTGTGTCGAATGTGGACACCACGAACACTCCGATCCCGTTGTCGGCGAGGATCCGGGTGATTCCGGAGAGTATACCGATCAGTGAGAAATCCAATGTTCCCACCACGCGGAAGGCCCTCCATCCGTCGTTCCTCTCCGACACATCGTCGGGGACATCCGCAGTCGGGCATACCAGCGATGTCTCGCGGTCGGTCCTGCCGAAGAACATGAACTCAGAGCGTATATCGGGGATCTTTCCGGAAGTGAGCTTGCATATCGAGAATCCCGGGTCCAGGAATTCGAGCATCATGCCATCCCCAACGGGATGACGATATAGAAATTGGGGGCCGGAATGACCGACCCCTTGTTCTCATCTCTTCTTCTGTCCGCAGTTGCATGCGGGCATCAGGTCGTTGCCCATGGATGGGGGCTTCTGGGAGTCGACACTCAATGTCCCGTCGGGAGGGCTGAGGAAATCCGCCAGGTCCTGGTCGGATGGATATTCGCCGACACTGATGGATACCCTCTCGTATTCCGAGATGGGGAGTGCGGAGAGGCCCTGTTCTTCGACGATGTCCTTCGCCTCACCGTCGGTGTCGATGTCATCGGCGGATGAGCACATGACGCGTCTGATGTGGATTCCCACCGATTCCAGGGCGGCATAGGATGTCTCGAAGCGTTCCGTGTCCGCGGGATTCTTCTTCAGCGCATCCTCTGATTCGTAGACTGTCATAGCGTAGTCCATAAACGGCGTTAATGAATACTTGTTCTTAAGCATGTCCCAGGGACCGTGCGGGATTCATGGGTGTTGTCCCGATAGGATACTAACAAGGTATGTGTTCTGTGATCACATATCATGATACATTTCTACCGACAATCCATGGACAACTTTCATGTATCCATCCTCGGAATCAGTGGATATGGAAGTCAAGACTAATCCGATGAGGCATCTGGACAAACTGGGCATCCCTTACAAGGTCCACACCTATGGGGATGTGGCGTTGAGCGGAACGGAGGTGGCGGAGACGCTCGGGCAGGATCCGACACAGGTGTTCAAGACCCTGGTCACCGTCGGGAAGCCGAAATGCTACTA
Source organism: uncultured Methanomassiliicoccaceae archaeon (assembly GCA_945492685.1). Lineage (GTDB taxonomy): Archaea > Thermoplasmatota > Thermoplasmata > Methanomassiliicoccales > Methanomethylophilaceae > Methanoprimaticola. The sequence continues at coordinate 5,972 of CALYUZ010000057.1, forward strand.
CGTCTTCCTGGTCCCAGTCACCGGCGGATTGGATCTGAAGAAGGCCGCAGCGAGCGTGGGTGAGAAGTCCGTTTCGATGATCAGGCAGGATGAGCTCCTCCCGTTGACGGGGTATGTCCACGGGGGATG
>CALYUZ010000058.1 GCA_945492685.1 uncultured Methanomassiliicoccaceae archaeon
TGGCACAGGCTCTCATCGGCAATCGGGATATCCTGATGCTGGATGAGCCCACAGCCGGTCTCGATCCCGCGGCCAGGGACGAGTTCCTGGAGGACGTCATGGGATTCATCCAGGATGAGGGGCATACCGTCCTGATATCCTCGCACATAACCGGAGACTTGGAGAAGATCGCAGACTACATCGCTTTCATCCATGACGGGAAGCTCGTCATGTTCGACGAGAAGGACGCCATCATGGAGAGATACGGCATACTGAAATGCGGGAACATGACGGATCTGGAGAGGATCGGCGGGGAGTCGGTCGTCTCCGTGAGGAGGTCCGAGTTCGGATGCGGTGCCCTGGTGGATGACAAACAGGGACTCAGGGAGGCGTATCCGGAAGCTGTTGTCGATGACGCCACCCTGGACGATATCTTCGTCTACACCGTCAGGGGCGAGGGCAGATGAACGGACTGATACTGAAGGACCTCTACAACCTGAAGGGTTCGACGGCGTTCATCGTCCTGTTGACGGTGCTGTTCGCACTGCTGTTCTCCTGGGAGATGCCCGAAGGTATGGTCCTAGTGTCCGCGGCGATGGCCGCATCCTTGGTGAGCGGATCTTTCTCCTACGATCACAGCTACGGATGGAACGCACATGCGGTATCCATCGGGATCCCACGCAGGATGATCGTCACATCCAAGTTCGAGATAGGATTCCTGTTCGTGTTCGCAGGGGTGCTGTTCGGACTTCTGCTGGCCCTGATATTCCAGATTACGATGGGGATGTCGATAGATGCTCATCAGATGCTGTCCGCCTCCGCCATGTCGCTGGGGGTGGGGATGGTGGCATCGTCCGTGATATGCGCGGTCAACTACTATGTGAATCCGCAGAGGGCACAGCTGGTGTCCACGTTCTTCACCGCGGTGTGCGTCTCCGGATCGATAATCGTGTGCAACACCATGAGGGAATACCTACCGAACCTCCCGATGTCCGTATCAACCATGATACTCGCATCCGGACTGGTCCTATTCGCGGTGATGTACGTCGTCTCACAGAGGAAGCTAACCCACAGCGACCTCTGAAACCAAGGATGGGGAAAAAGGTCAGCGGACCCTGAAGGCCACGTTCATCTCCCGGGCCATCCTGGAGCACTCCTCCTCGGATTCCTCGCTGATGGAACCTCCGACCACGGAAACGGTGACACCGCAGATCCTCTGCCTGCACTCCCTTATGAAATCCAGGACAGCCTGGTAGGAACCGGGTCCGAAGCGTGACTTCGTGACCTCCAGGTACTCCTCCTCGTTGGGGGCGTTGAGGCTGATCGACACGGAATCTATCAGTCCCACCATCTCAGGTACGATGTCCCTTCCGTTGATCAGGTTCCCGAGACCGTTGGTATCCAGTCTAACGGGCTTCCCGAACTCCTCCTTTATCCTGCGGGCACATTCCTTCAGATCGTCGAAACGTTCGGTGGGCTCCCCATAGCCACAGAAGACTATCTCCCTGGACCCGGACAGGTCCACCTTACGGATCTCGTCGATGATCTCGTCGACCGTGGGCTCATGGTCCAGCCACAGACTGTCGGCATCCCCGAGGCGCGGGGTCTCGTTCCTCACGCAGAAAGTGCATCTGCACGGGCACCTGTTGGTCATGTTGATGTAATAAGTGCTGCCGTAACGATAGAGGATGCTCATGCCACCGCCACGGATGACCCCCGATATAACGGTTGTTCGCGAAGCATCGGGGCATCCTTTCTTCTACATGTACCGGAATTTCCGCCGGCATGTTCGATTTGTACGTGGTCACCGACTCAGACCTTTCCAAAGGGCGCACGGATGCGGAGGTCGCCAGACTCGCCTACGAGGGCGGGGCAGACGCCGTCCAGCTCAGGATGAAGCACTCCGACGGCAGGGAGATGCTCAAGCAGGCCATGGAGATAAGAAAGGTCGCCGACGAGTTCTGCAAGTTCTTCTTCGTCAACGACAGGGTGGACATCGCCATGGCATCCGGTGCGGACGGTGTCCATCTCGGACAGAGCGACATCCCCCTGGAAGTCGCCAGGGACCTGATGGGCGAGACCGCCATCATCGGGATATCCGTCGACAACGTCGACCAGGCCATCGCCGCGGCCGAGGGCGGGGCAGACTACATCGGGATCGGATCCATCTTCAACACATCCACCAAACCCGATGCGAAGCAGGGCGTCGGACTCGGTGCCATCTACGAGATCAGGGAGGCGGTGGACATCCCCATCGTCGCCATCGGCGGGATCAACCGCGGAAACATCCAGGATGTCGTCCGTGCCGGAGCCGATGCCGCTGCGGTCGTATCGGCGGTGGTCGCACAGGACGACGTCAAGGCGGCCGCCCACGAGCTTAGGGACCTCATCCTGAAGGTCAGGCCCCATGTCCGTCCGGAGGACCTCGACTATGGCGAGTGAGACGGTCAGGGTGAACGGGAAGGATGTCCCTCTGACCATCACCGATGCCGCCGGACTCATATCGTCCCTCGGATACGACCTGCAGAAGGTGGCCGTGGAACTGAACGGCACGATCTGCCCGAGGGCATCCCTCGGAGCCACCGTACTGAAGGACGGGGACTCCCTGGAGATCGTCAGTTTCGTGGGCGGTGGATGACATAAAGCTCATCCTGGACGGAAGATGCGTCGAATGCGACGCGACGACACCCAGGGACCTCCTGGAGGGACATCCAGAGGGCACCATTGCGATAGTGAACGGACGCCATGTGGACCCCGGTTCCAGACTAAAGGACGGTGATTCCGTCTACCTGATGGAGGGAGGCAGGGGATTCGTGACGAAGGCGACCGAGACGCTCCTCTCCCAGAGGTACTCCCGTCCGGTCTACGAGAAGCTGTCCGGGATAAGGATCGGGGTCGCAGGACTGGGCGGTATCGGATCCCATGTGGCGGAGGCCCTCGTACGCGCCGGGGTCGGACATCTGGTCATCGCCGATTTCGACAGGGTGGACCAGACCAACCTCAGTCGCCAGAACTACTTCGACGAAGACATCGGGAAAGGGAAGGCGGAGGCGACGGCATCCATCCTCAGGAGGATCAGACCGGATGCGGACATCGTCCCCGTGGATGTCAGGCTCACCCCAGGGAACGTGTGCTCGGTGTTCTCCGGATGCAACATCGTCTGCGAGGCCTTCGACAGGTCCGAGAGCAAGTCGATGCTGGTGGAATCCCTCCTCATGGGCGATCCGAGGGTGACCGTCGTCTCCTGCTCGGGGATGGCGGGGTTCGGAAGCTCCAACACGATTGTCACCGAACGCAGGATGTCCCGCCTCTACATATGCGGGGACGGCGAATCGGATGCGGACTCCGGCGAGGGTCTTGTGGCATCACGCGTGATGGTGTGCGCCGGACACGTGGCCAACATGGCCGTCAGACTCGCCATAGGAAGACCCGAGCCCTGAGCAACCCGTAAATCCTACCATGCCTTCGCCCGCCCGATTACAATGACTGATGAGCTAGTGATCGGAGGGCACAGATTCAACTCGAGGTTCATCCTCGGTTCCGGCAAATTCTCCCTGGACATGACCAGGGCCGTGATCGAGAACGGCGGGGTGGAGATGGCCACACTAGCGGTCAGACGCGCCAGCAGCGAGGGCGAGGGGAACATCCTCGACCACATGCCCAAGGGCATCACCCTGCTCCCAAACACATCCGGCGCCCGTAACGCCGAGGAGGCCGTGCGCATCGCACGTCTCGCCAGGGAGCTGGGCTGCGGCGACTTCATCAAGATCGAGATCATCCGCGACACCAAGTACCTCCTCCCGGACAACAGGGAGACAATCAGGGCCATCGGGATGCTCGCGGACGAGGGTTTCATCCCGATGCCCTACATGATGCCCGACCTCTCCGCCGCCAGGGACATGGCGGATGCGGGTGCCGCCGCGATAATGCCGCTGGGGGCACCGATCGGAAGCAACAAGGGGATCCTGACCAAGGACTTCATCAGGATACTTGTCGAGGAGATCGACCTCCCCATCATCGTCGACGCGGGGATCGGACGTCCCTCCCAGGCCTGCGAGGCGATGGAGATGGGATGCGCCGCGGTCATGGCGAACACCGCCATAGCAACGGCGGGGGACGTCGCATCCATGGCGAAGGCGTTCAGGATGGCAATAGAGGCGGGACGTCTCGCATACCTTTCCGGACTCGGAAGGGTCCTGGAGAAGAGGGCAGAGGCCTCGAGTCCCCTGACCGGATTCCTGGAGGACCGCTGAGATGACACGCCTCTGGACGGATGCGGAAGACTACGGGCCCAGCATGGAGGCCATCGACTCCGACATCATGGACACGGTTCTGTCCGAGGCGGATGGATTCGATCCCTCATCCTACACGGAGTCCGACGTCCGCAGGGCACTGTCCGGCGATCCGGGGATCGAGGGATTCGCGGCCCTCCTGTCACCTGCCGCGGGGAACATGCTCGAGGAGATCGCGGTCAGGGCGAGGGAGGAGACGAGGAAGCACTTCGGGAACTCAGTGTGCATGTTCACACCTATCTACACGTCCAACTACTGCCAGAACAACTGCGTCTACTGCGGATTCAACATCCACAACAAGATCAGGAGGGCCTGCCTCACACCCGAGGAGGTGGATGTGGAGATGGCCGCCATCGCCGAATCCGGACTGAAGGAGATCCTCATCCTCACCGGGGAATCCAGGGCGAGATCCGATGTTGAGTACATCGGGATGTGCGTAGAGAAGGCCTCGGAGTACTTCTCCACCATCGGGATAGAGGTCTATCCGATGAACACGGACGAATACGCCTACATCCAGAGGAAGGGTGCGGACTACGTCACGGTCTTCCAGGAGACCTACGACGCGGAAAGATATGCAGAACTGCACCTCGCCGGCCCCAAGAGGATATTCTCGTACAGATTCAACGCCCAGGAGAGGGCGATACGCGCCGGCATGAGGGGCGTCGCGTTCGGGGCACTGCTGGGACTCGGAGATTTCAGGAAGGATGCCTTCGCATGCGGACTCCATGCGTATCACCTGCAGAGGAAGTACCCGCACGCCGAGATCTCGTTCTCCCTTCCGAGGTTCAGACCGTTCATCAACAACGAGGACAGGGTCAACCAGGTGCACGAGCCCCAGCTGCTCCAGGTGTCGCTGGCATACCGCCTCTTCATGCCCTTCGCGGGCCAGACCATATCCACCAGGGAACGCCCCGGATTCAGGGACAACATCGTCGGACTGACGGCGACCAAGATCTCCGCAGGCGTGAGCGTCGGCATCGGGGAGCACAGCGGCACCGAACACGGGGACGGACAGTTCGTGATATCCGATCCGCGCGGTGTCGATGAGATAGCGGATGCCCTAAGGCAGCACGGACTGCAGCCGGTGATGACGGACTACGTGAGACTGTGATCGTCATAACCCACAGGAAGCTCTGCACCAGGCCGTTCCTGGAGCAGATCGACCTCCTCGCATCCGCCGGACCGGAGATGGTGATACTGAGGGAGAAGGACCTCCCCGACGACGATCTGGCACAGCTGGCATCCGACTGCCTCGGGATATGCCGGAGGCACGGGGTACCCCTCTCGGTCAACACCAACCTGGATGTGGCATCCAAGGTGGGGATCGGACGCGTCCACGTCCCGATACAGATCGCCAGGGAGAGGGACCTCACACCGTTCGACACCGTGGGGATATCGGTCCACAGCCCCGAGGAGGCGGTGGAGGCACAGGGACTTGGGGCGGACTACCTCATAGCGGGACACGTGTTCCCGACCGCCTGCAAGATCGGCGAGCCGAGAGGCACAAGGTACATCCGCGACGTGTGCTCCGCAGTGGACATCCCCGTGTACGGCGTCGGAGGAATCACACCGGAGAACATGGGGCGGGTGATCGATGCCGGTGCCGAAGGCGTGTGCGTGATGTCGTCGGCGATGACCGCGGAGGATCCCGTTGGATTGGTCAGGTCCCTTCGGCGGATATAATCGCTCGTACATTTTCCGAGCGACCGCCGATATTTATTATATTTTATACTACGATAGTACGCCCTATGGGTCTACAGGATGAATATCTGCGTAACTTCACCGTGCTCATGACGGAGAAGGGGGTCGT
>CALYUZ010000059.1 GCA_945492685.1 uncultured Methanomassiliicoccaceae archaeon
GAGAGGCCCTGCTCGCAGCCGGCGCCGATGTCGTTCAGATGTCCGAGCCTTCGGCATCCACGGATATCCTTGCTCCCGAGGACTTCACTGCCCATTCCGGACAGTTCGTGAAGAGGTGTCTCGGCGATCTGAAGGGTATGAAGGTCCTGCACATCTGCGGAGACTCCGAGAAGATCATCCCGTACATGTTCGACACGGGGGGCACGGGGATATCAGTGGAGGAGAAGGTTGATCCGTATCTTGCCATCAAGGTGGCCAACAACCGTGGTGCCATGATCGGTAACGTCGGATGCTCCTTCCCCCTGTTCAAGGGAACCCCGCAGGATGTGGCAGACGCTGCCAGGAAGTCCGCCGATGCGGGATTCAATTCCATCTCCGCCGGATGCGGTGTTCCCATCGGAACCCCGGACGACAACATCCGTGCTTTGGTGAAGGCCGTCAAGGACCTCGCCTGAGGAAGGATCCTGTTTTCCTCCAAGGCTCGTGCCGCCGGTACGGGCCACTTTCCCTTTTTTACAGATCGTTCGTGCACGAATCAGACTATGACGTGGTATCGAATACCCCTCATAATCTTCCCAAAGGGTTATGGAGGTGATTAAATTCCCAAATATCTGGGATGTTGGATAAGGATGGTCCCCACTCCCTGATTTGAACAGGGGACCTGCTGATTTCAGCGGCTGTATCGGATTTCTTCCGAAAACACTCTACAGTCAGCCGCTCTGGCCAGTCTGAGCTAAGTGGGGATTAATCTGAGGATACCGCCATCATATATAAAATTAACGGATGATATGATTTTCATCCAAAGTAGGACAGATCCTCTTTCGGGGGCTCTATGGCAGCTGCCGTCTGGGCCTGGTTGTTGATCTCATCGATCTTGTCGATCTCCGCCTGCATATCGGAGGTGTCGAATTCTGTTCCGAACATCTCTCCCAGGACCGCGATGACTTTGCTGGAGCTCTTGTGGTCCAGGACGTATCCCGAGGTCTCTCCCATGATGCACACGGAGTCTATGCCGTACGCTTTTCCGAAGGACAGCAGTATCGCGGCACATCCCACGATGCCTCCTTGCGGTTCACCCGGATAGAATCCCACGCCATACTGCTCCATCTTGGATTTCAGTTTTGGATCGGATACGGCCCCGAGGATGCGGGGGTCGTTCACGACGTTTCCTGTCCCGTATCCTCCGAGTGTGATGATCATGGAGGGATCATAGGGTAGCATGATGTCGAAGACGATCTTGGACAGGTTGAACTGTCCCTGAGGGGTTGTTCCCTGGGCATCTCCGAGCAGGAATACAAGGTCGTGACCGTTCAGTTCCGCATACCACAGTTCGTTGTCCACGGCGTTGGCTACGCACTCCTCGTCCAGGAGAACCTGTTGTGGGAGGTCATCGGAGAGTATGGTGGCGAATCTCTTTCCGTTGAGTTTCTCGCAGATGAAATCGGCGGCGATCTTCCCCACGTTGCCGACACCGGGAAGTCCTTCGATCAGGATGGGCCTGTTCAATTGCGGTTTGAACTCATACGTGACGATGCTTGCCATTTTCACCATAACTCTCTAGAATCGCCTTGCGGCGGTAATCGCCCATACGGTCCTCCGGAGAATATTTGGGAGGTACCGGGCAATGAGTTTGGGAACTGCAGGAAGGGCAAGTATCGCGGAGGGTATACCTTCCGCAACTCACACATTTCCTGAGTTCCGATCTCATCTTATTTGCTCTCGCGCTTGAGAACAGCGCTTCCACCGTTCGAGACGAGGTTGTCGATGGCACTGGAGGACACTCTCTTCATGACCTCCTCTGCCTCTTTGTACTCGCTTGCGTTCACGACGACCCTGTATTTGGGGCATCCCACGCAGGTTATCTCGACGTTGGCGTCGTCAGCGGCTTCGAGTCCCTTCAGGAGGGCGTTCCTGATGAGTTCCATCCCGTTGGGGGCTGATGAGCTCATCTCAAGGATTCCGTCGATCTGCACCATGGGGGGTGCGACGTTCTCCTTGGCGACTTCCACGAAGGTCTCGATCCAGTCTCCGGAGAACTCCTCGAGGAACTCCTCCGGCTCTGAGACGACTGATTCGAAGGCACCGTACAGTGTCTCGTAGACCTCGAGCAGTTCGTTTCCGAACATGTCGTAGGCCTCGTCGACAGAGATGTTCATCCTTTCAGCGACGATCTCGACAAGCTTCTCAGCTTTCTTCTCGTTCTTCCACTGCTGGATCTTCTCTCTCTTCTGGTGTTCGTTAACAGATTTAAGGGAAAGGTCGATGTGACCTTTGGATGAATCTACGCCCAGAACTTTACAGACGATTTTTTGGCCTTCTCTGATGAAGTCTCTGATGTATTTAACCCAGCCAGTGGCGACATCCCTGACGTGGACAAAGCCCTCTTTGTCATCGTACTCATCCAGAGTGACGAAGGCACCGAAGTTCTTCACGTTCTTGACGGTGCAGACGACGAGTTCGCCGTTCTCGGGAAAGCCCCTGACTCTGGACATCAGCCAACTACCTCGAGCACTTCGCCTTTGATCTCGCCGACTCCGCCCTTGGGGACGATGAGTGTGGATCCGCAGACGTGGCAGGTGACCTTGGTCGCTGCCTTCTTGAAGGCGATCTGCTCGTTTGCGCAGTCGGGACACTTGATCTTGATGAAATCTCCGGTCATGTGATCACTCCGTGAGCTCGAATTTCTTCGCGCGAATGCAGGGTGCGAGGTTGGCCTTCTTGCACTGGGTGCATCTGTACCTGAGGTTGATCCTCTTGGTGGGCTTCTCCCTTCCTTCCGGCTTGGGCCTGGGGAATCCTCCGTAACCTGCGGTTACCTTTCTGAATCTCCTCTGACCCCACTTGAGCTCACTGGCCTTCTTCTTCTTGACCCTCTCGACCTCCTGGGTCGTGTGGGTCTTGCAGTAGGGACAGTATCTTTTGATTGTCCTGGGCATTTTCATGATATTCACCTTGTGAATGAATCGGGACGTGCTAATATCGAGGTTATATAAAAAGCTAATCAGCTCCCAATATACCCTTTTTCTAGTTCCTATAATAGGAGTGTGCCCGAGGGGCCGCATGTCCTCTCTGCCCATGTCATGGGTGTCCAGTTTTTATCCTTTCCCATCCAATTGATTATTAGATATTTGTACACTTATTAATCGTTATTATGTTCAAATGAATCATTATTATCTGAATTATTCGTGTAAATTTCACAATAATTAAATAGAATGTCGATAACACGGTATCCAATGGATGGGCAATTAGGCTCAGGGTTGGACCTGTTGGTTCGCATCGGTGTCAGCAAGGTTGGTGCGAGGGTGCTCGTGTTCATCGCTGAAAGGGGCCGTGTGAGATCGGTCGAGATAGAGGATTCTCTCAGCATCGGTCAGTCAGGGGTTTCCTCTGCGATAAGGGAACTAACCGGCAGGGGCTGGATCCGCACGGAGATAATACCCACCCAGACCAAAGGCCGTCCGAGGCACATTTACCAGTTGTCTATACCCTTCTCGTCAATTGTAGATGAGATTGAGCGTCTGGGCGATGCGGAGATCGACAGCATAAAGGAGGGCACGGAGGATCTCCGCCGCATCGCATCGGCTTGTCCCTGCTTCTGAGGTTCTGGAAGAATGATCGGGGGACAATGCCCCCTAGGATGGTTTTCAACGGGAGAGCTTCTCGTTCATCGAGGATACGTTTCCGTCCCTATCGCAGATCAGGACATCGAACGCCGTGTTCAGGAACAGTCCGTTCTCCACAACACCGGGTATGACATCGATCCTGGATTCCAGGAAGAACGGGTTGTCTATTCCTTCGAACCTGCAATCATAGATGTAGTTGCCACCATCGGTGACAAAGGGTTTTCCATCCTTCATCCTGAGCTCCGCCTTGCATCCCTGTCTCTCCAGGGCGTATTTGGTGTGCTCGTGTCCGAATATCAGGACCTCCACCGGCAGGGGGGCCTTAGTTCCCAGTTTCTCGACGAGTTTGGAGTCATCGGCCACGATGATCTCGTTGACCGTGGCGGCAGCGACGATCTTCTCCCTGAGGAGGGCTCCTCCCAGGCCCTTGATCAGCTGCATCTTGGGGTCTACCTCGTCGGCTCCGTCGATGGTGACGTCCAGTTTGTCCACGTCATCGACACCCACGACCTTGATGCCACACTCCTTCGCCAAATCCTCGCTCTGGACGGATGTTGCGACACAGGTGAGGTTGTACCCCTCCGCTACGAGCTCTCCGATCCTCTTGATGGCGTAGTATGCGGTGGATCCCGTGCCGAGTCCCACGTTCATCCCGTCCTTGACATATCTGTTGACTGCCTCTTCGGCGACGATCTTCTTCATTGCGGCTGCATCGAGGGTCATATGAATCCACTTCCGGACATGTCGTCCTTGTCCGCTGTTATGTGGATTTCAAGTAAAAACTGTTGCATGTCCCGTTGAAATCGGCTATATAGGATGCGGTCGTACGGACACGTGATGAGGCTAGCATCCCTTTATTCGGGCGGTAAGGATTCGACATTCGCATTGTATCTCGCGGAGCAGATGGGTCACGAGGTTCCGTACATCGTCAACATAATGCCGGAGGATGCCGCCTCATGGATATTCCATACCCCCAACCTGAACGTGGTCCCCCTCATGGCCGAGTCCATGGGGAAGGAGCTGGTGACCGCACCCAGCACGGGCTCCGAGGAAGGGGATATGGACGGTCTCCGCAGAGCTCTGGAGGGTCTGGATGTCGAAGGGGTCGTGACCGGTGCCGTATGGTCCGATTACCAGTGGGACCGCATGAACATCGTCTGCGGGGAGCTGGGGTTGAAGGTCATCACTCCTCTCTGGAGGAAGGACCAGGACCTGGTCATGGGTGAGTTCCTGAGGTCCGGAATCAGGGCCGTCATCGTAGGTTGCTACGCTGAGGGTCTCGATGACACATGGCTTGGTCGCGAGATCGATGCGGATGCGGTGGCGGAGCTCAAAGCCCTCCGCGAGAAGTACGGTATAAGCATAATGGGTGAGGGCGGGGAGTATGAATCCATGACATTGGACTCCCCAATGCACTCCCGCCCCTTGGAGATCGTCTCCACCGAGACCGAGTGGTCCCGCGGAAGCGGTACCCTGAGGGTCACCTCCGCACGTCTTCTCTGAGTGCCGGAGGTTCGTATCCGCGCATGCGCACCGCATTGGTGACCACGGATATCGATGACAGCGACATGGCCGCCGCGGAAAGCATGGGCATCTGCGAGACCAGTCCGTCGTATCCCAGCAACACCGGCAACCCTGCCGCTATTGGGATGCAGATGGCATTGTAGCAGAACGCGAAGAACAGGTTTTGCTTGATGTTGCGGAGTGTCGCACGTCCGATCTCCAACGCCGCCGGGACACTGCGGAGGTCATCGTTCATCATTATGACATCCGCGGCTTCCATGGCGATGTCCGTTCCCGATCCGACCGCTATGCCCACATCGGATTGGGTGAGTGCAGGTGCATCGTTTATGCCGTCACCGGTCATGGCCACGCGGGCCTGACCGATCTGCAGCTTCTTCACGATATCCAGTTTCCCTCCCGGCTTGGTATCGGCATGTACCTCGGTTATGCCCACCTCGGCGGCGATGGCCTCCGCGGTGGATCTCCTATCTCCTGTGACCATCATCACCCGTATCCCATCCCCTCTCAGGGATGCGATGGCTTCTCTGCTCTCCTGTCTCACCGGGTCCGAGACCGTCACCGTTCCCACATATTTCCCGTCAAAGGATGCCATGATGCCTGTGCATCCTCCTGTTATCGGCGATTCCGCATCATCGGGGACGGGGATGCCGTTCTCCTCGAGGAAGGTACGGTTGCCGACGATCACATGGGAACCATCCACCGTGCATGAGACGCCGCCTCCTGTGGAGGATGAGAATCCCTCGTGTTCGGGGATCGTCAAGCCCTTTGTCTTAGCATATCTCACGACCGCCTCTCCGAGCGGGTGCTCCGAGTCGGAGTCGGCCGCCACGACGCTGCCGAGTACCCTGTCGGGGTCCACGTCGGTATGGATGCCGTC
>CALYUZ010000060.1 GCA_945492685.1 uncultured Methanomassiliicoccaceae archaeon
TCTTTACTGAACATATCGGCATCCATATAAGTTCCAGGTTCATGCAGACCTCCTCCATCTTGGATGTGTCGCTTCCGGGCGATGCGGTCATCCCGACACAGCGTATGCTCCTGTCGCAGTATGCGGCCACCCTGACGTAGGCGTAGTTCCCGACGGCCTTGTGGGCCTCGTCGAAGATCACCAGGGAGAAACCCTCCAGCGTGTACCTCCCGGCCTCCAGGTCGTTTGCGACGGACTGGGGGGTGGATATGACCACGTCGTGTGTGGACATCATCTCCGTGCGCTTGGCCGGGGACATGTTACCGGTCATCATCCCGACTTTGGCATCGAGGAGGAAGTTGTCCAGGACCTCCTGGTGCTGTCCGACCAGGGGTTTGGTGGGTGCCAGGATCAGGACCCTGCCGTCCGAGAGCTTCTCCGCTATGACCTCCAATGCGACTATGGTCTTACCGAGTCCCGTGGGGAGGATCAGAAGGGTGTTACGGCCGATGCATCCCTGGGCCATCCTGACCTGGTACCTGCGCTCCTCGACGCTGTCTGGTTTGATGCGGGGATGGGAGATGTAGTTCATCGGTTCCTCCGGACGTTATCCTCGGTCAGGGAGGACATCGACGTATTTGTCACATCGCATCCGAACGGGCTGGATGCGGTTATTGTATGCAGAATCATGTGGAATCGGTTTGGGGCGGGTGGGGATGGCCCCACCCTTGAATGTCATGCTTAGTGGCATCCGCCGCCGCAGGATGCGCAGCCGTTGAAGTTGGGGTTGCGGATGGTGAGTCCGGTTCCGAAGTTGGGGTCGTCGATGAACTCGATGGCGCACTCGTCCAGGGCTTCCTTGGTCTCGTCGTCGTAGAACATGTCGAAACCGGTGGCGGTGTGGTCGATGTGCTCTCCGTCTGCGGCCTTCTCCTGGAAGGACATTCCGAACTGGGGTCCGGAGCATGCGAAACCGGAAAGGTAGATCTTGATTCCGTATCCGACCTTCTGATTCTTCTCAAGCAGGTCGTTGATGAACTTCTCCGCTTCGGGACTGATTGTAACCATTGTTATCACCCTGTAATCCTGATACCACTCTTAAACGCATCGGCGTTAATGTCCTAATAGTAGCGAAACGACGAAGCATCTCCTCATTTGAGTTCGATGTCGAAGTTGGCGGCATATTTGCGCAGCGCATAGGATTGGGCACGGGTGTAGGCCATCATGGAGCCGATCATGATGCTCTCCAGGATCTCGTCCTTGGATGCCCCGGCCTCCTTCGCATGTTTCATCTGAACGTCCACGCAGTACTCCCCTCCGATCGCGGTTGCGGCAGCGACGGCGCAGAGGTAGCGGGTCTTCTTGTCGAGTTCACCGTCTCCCTCCAGTATCGCACGGGTCAGGGTCGCGGATGGAACGAACAGGTCGGGCCTTGTGCTGAGCACCTGGTTCACCACGGGTATGAACCCGAAAGCCTCCTCCGTGGCCTTCAGTATCTTGTCTGTCTTCTCGCGTAGGACGGGGTCTTCCTTCATGGCAGTGGAGGATGCGCTACAACCTCATAACCCTGCAGGTAAGACTGACCGCACGGTACCTCCTTTATCACTACTCCGCGAAGTAGGTCGTTCTGCGCGAAGAACGGCGCAGGAGAATGAGATAGAATGGAGATGAGCAAGGAGACCCTGACAAGGATCTTCACGGAAGCAGGCAAGGATTTCGGTTACGATTCCGCCCAATCGGATTTCGTGGCTTTCCGCGACTTCGTGTGACGGGTGAAGCCGATGCGGGGATTGCCTGTTGATGAGGCCGGTCCGGCCGTCCGGACCGTTCCCGCCCCGACGTGCATCACCGGTGACGGAGTGTGCGGAGCTCGGGGTAATGAGGGGGATACGGGTGATGTCATCCGTGATCACCCGAAGGGATGGTGTGCTATGGCGAGCGCATGCGAACCGTCGGAGAGGGTCGTGAGGAAAGCCGGAGGGTACCGTGACGGTATCGTCCGCACCGATGAGGTGCAGGGGAGGGACGAGGGGATGGAGTCCCCCGAGTCGGACGGTCAGATCTCCCCCGGCCTGTGGACGGCGCCTAAGGCACAAGCGTCCCCGTGTCGGAACCCGGTAAGCCCGTCGGACACCGGAGACGGAGGGTCGATCGTGAGAGAGACTATCGTCCGGCGGGTAGAGGATGGGGCAGGAAGCGAATGCCTCCCTGTAACGGGGAGGATAGGCACTTTGTGCCATCCCGAAAGGGAGCCCACTTGCCCCAGGTCGGATGCGGCGGTTAACGGAGAGGAAGCGGATGCCGGCGTCGGAGCCGATGCGCGTTGCTGCGCGGTCGACGTCCATGACGACGAGGCCCACGAGGTATGGTGTTCCATCGACTGGGAGAGGGCCGAATCGGACATCCGCGGGATCCAATCCCGTATCGCCAAGGCCGCAAGGAACGGAAACACGGAGAGGGTGCGCATGCTGCAGGACATGCTCCTCACATCGTATCACGGGAGATGCATGGCGGTGAGGGCCGTGACGACCGGATCCTGGGGAGATGTCCCCGGGGAGGACGGGGAGGTCTGGTCTTCACCCGGTGACATGGGCCGTGCTGCGAGGGACCTCGATGCGTTCGGGTACATCACGGGATGTACCGTGGCGCGTCGTTGCAACCGCGGTGCCAGGGGGAATGGGGCCCGCGTCCCGACCATGCACGACCGTGCGGTGCAGGAGCTCTATGTGATGGCATTGCGCCCGGTGATGGAGGCATGTGCAGATCCGCATTCCTACGGATTCAGGGAGGGCAGGGGCGTCCGCGACGCCGTCGAGGCCCTCCGCGGGATCCTGAGGGATTCGGGTCCGGACGCGGAGGTGACCGTCATGCGCATCGGATCGATGGATGACGGTACCGTCTGGGGGTGGCTGTCGGACAACAGGGGAGTGGACCCGAGACTGCTGGGGAATCTGGCACGCAGGGGGCAGCTCTTCGGAAGGTCGATGTTCCCCCACACGCCCGGTACCGTGGGACTCGGGGGCATCTCGCCGGTGCTGGCCAACATGGCGTTGGACGGCATGGAGGGCATGCTCGCCATGCACGGCATCAGGATGGTCAGGTACGCGGACATGGTCGCGGCGGTCTTTGACGGTTCTACCCCGTCGGCCGCCGTATCGGAGGCATCGGGGATCTTCCTCGGAGGGAGGGGACTGTGTGTCACGGGGTCGGAAACGTCCGGATTGGTGGACGGGTTCGATTTCCTCGGATTCTCGTTCCACAAGCTCCGCGGGAGGCTCATGGTGCATCCGTCCGACGGGTCGGTGGACGCGCTGTGCTCGGAGATCAAGAGGATCGCTGGGTACTCCGCGGCATCGACACAGGGAGATCTGATCCGCCGTGTCAACCATGCCATCCATGGATGGTGTGAATACTACGGTTCGGTGTCCCACAGGGTGGCATCCCGCCATGTGGACCACTATGTGCACATAATCATCGGACGCTGGGCGATCAGGAGGCATCCGCAGAAGGGTGCGGCCTGGATCAGGGACAGGTACTGGCATTCGACCGGCGAGGGGAGGGTGTTCACCGATGGTGAATATACCCTCATCACCGCATCCGGTCACGGTCATCGTCCGCACACACCCGTCCGCATGGGATCGGACCCGTACTCCGACCCGTGGTATTTCCGTGAGAGGGAGGGATCGAACTCGGGGGCCACCGAGACGGAATGGACCCTGTACGGACTCCCCACAGCGACCGCCCTGAGGAACGGGGTGGCATCCGGCCCGAGCCGTATGCGGTGAAAGCCGCACGTACGGTTCCTAGAAGAGGGTTCCCGGGAGACCGGGGGCCCTTATTCGACAAGGTCAAATGGCGCAGATCGTACAGATGGATAGAGTTCAGCGTTTCGGACTACCTCATGGACGCTCCCGAGGATGTGATGGAATCGCTGTCGAGGACCATATACTCCAAGATCAGGGGCACGGACGAGGTCTTCTACCCTCCCGAGGTGTGCGAATGGATCACATCCAGGGAGTTCAGGAGAACCAAGCAGCCCATGTACATCAGCCGCTGCAGGGGGTTGAGCCTCAGCACCCGCGGCGAGTACAGGGACCTGAACGATTCTTACGGGAGGCTGGTCGACCAGGGTCTGGTGGAGCACGACCCCGAGATCTACATGGGATGGGGCCCGAGGACGTCATCGAGGTTCGCAG
Source organism: uncultured Methanomassiliicoccaceae archaeon (assembly GCA_945492685.1). Taxonomy (GTDB): domain Archaea; phylum Thermoplasmatota; class Thermoplasmata; order Methanomassiliicoccales; family Methanomethylophilaceae; genus Methanoprimaticola. Next base: position 4,176 of record CALYUZ010000060.1, read on the forward strand.
GCGCGTCCAGCGTGCTGATGAAGGTGGTGAACATGTCCCAGTCCCTGGATTCGGAGAACGTCCCCGAGGAGGTCCTGGACTACTGCGTGTACGCGCACCTCAGCCACATAGGCATGGGGTTCAGGGCGGAGAGTGCCCAGAGGGAACTGCTCTTCAACAAGGAGCTGAGCAGGTTCCCGGGAAGGGCCCATGCTCTGTACACGATGGAGCAGCTCGGGATCAAGGCCTGAGTCCCGGTAGGGCCGAAGACTACCACAAACCACAAAACTACGGACGGGGCGGGACCCGGAAAGGTCCTCCTCTTCCGTCCTTTATAGTATATCTATAAGGGAGGTGTCCCCGGAGCGCTAACAAACCCTCTCATTGTACGACGATGACGTCGCTCTCGGGGTTCTGACTTACGCCCGGGGTATGTGTCGGACCCAACGTTGGCCTCCGGTCATGGCTGCGACGACACGTCGCTAACTCCCGCAGGAGCCCCAAATGAATGGGAAATGGGTCGCTGTACGCCGTACCGTGCACATGGCGTTCACGGATCGCGCCCCTTCGCCGGTGCGGCAGTCGTGAGAGTGAAAGGTCCGTCTTAACGGTTTTGTCATCACCCGTCTACGATTCTCAATAATCGATCCGTCATGGATTCCGAGTGATTCTCGGAGGATAGAAACGACCATCAGGCAAATCCCCTATTTCCAGGTGGTAAATCTTTAAGCTATAGGAAATCATATGGGGAATCGTGCAGTTCTCAACTAAAACCCGTTATGCCCTACGCATGCTTGTAGATTTGGCGGCCCATCAGGGTCAGGGCAATGTGAAGATCAAAGACATTTCCCAGCGTCAGGAGATCTCCCTCAAGTATCTGGAGCAGATCATAACGATCCTGAGCAAGGCGGGATACGTCAAAGGTGAGAGGGGACCCCAGGGAGGATACAGTCTCTCCAAAGATCCCAAGGACATCACCGCCGCGGACATCATCATGCTCGTAGAGGGTTCCGTATCACCGTCCCCGTGCATCAAGTGCGGAGTGGTCGACTGTCCCCGTGCGAACACCTGCACCACCGTGGACCTTTGGAAAAGGATCGACTCCGCATTGACGGACATTCTCGAGGACACAACCCTCCAGGACCTTCTCGACGATGCCAGGTCCAAGAACATCATCGATGTGATGGATTCGCCCGAGTATTTCATCTGAGTACCGATACGCCCGGCCTAATTCCATACTCCTCCTGGACAGCGGATGGATCCAGGCGTATGCCGAGAACGCACAGGAGAGCCTGGACCTGGCGATAATGTCCTACCGCATCGCGGAGGACAGGGATGTGACCGTCGCCGATCTTCTGTACGATCTCGGATACGACCGCAACCGTGTTGCCGTGGAGATCGACGGGGAGATCTATCCAAAGGCCCTGTATTCCGAGAAGGTTGTGGAGGACGGTTCCTCCTTCGAGGTCGTGACGTTCGTGGGCGGGGGATGAACCCCCTATCCCATCATTTTTCAGAAACCCTTACTTGTCATACCCGCTGGGGTCCGCCTCGAACCTGAGGCCCCTGCGGGTGAAAACATTCCCTACGGCATCGAGGTTCCCGAACAGGATGTCGTGCTCCACGGTGGATGTCTGCACCGAGAAAGAATCCCCTTTCCTTCTGACGCGGATCTGGTGGATCCCGGTGACCTCCCTTACCTCCGCCTCGAGGTCCTCCGCGAGTTTCAGGTCGGACTCGGTGACGGGTGTCCCCTCGGGATATCTCATCAGCATGCAGGTATCCTTGACCATCATCACGGGAAGGTCCATGGAATCGATGTAGGAATGGATGACATCCCTTCCGATCC
>CALYUZ010000061.1 GCA_945492685.1 uncultured Methanomassiliicoccaceae archaeon
CCAGGTTGGCGACGAACAACGTCTCCCCGCCGAGCTTCCTCCTGGCACGGTCTACGGCCTCGAACATGTCCGCGAAACGATACGCAAGCTCCTTCTTGGCGTCCATGACCACGGCTACCTTCCCCCCGTCGGAGAGGACCTCGATGATCCTCTTGCAAACGTGGAGCTTGGTGGGACTCGTCGCAGGGGGAAGATAGTCCCTGGATGCCATGCCGACGCTCTTCTCCAGACGGGTGGCGGCCTTCATCAGGGAGACCTGCCTGTCGCATTCCTCCCTGGTGATTAGACCGGCATCCCTTCCCGCCTCCAGGGCCTTGATGGCACCGCGGGTGTTGTCACCCATGCATCCATGACAGTCGACTGGGAACACGTTGGCATCTATGCCGGCCTTGCGGATGGCCTTGGCCATGTCCTCGCCGATGATCATGCTCGCACACGTTCCGATGACAGCGACGGTCTTGGGATGGAACTTCTCCTCCACCTGTTTGAGGGTGTTGATGAGCGGTTCCGAGGCACCGAAGATGAGGTCGTTGTCCCTCATGCCCGAGGTGACGACCCTCACATCCGCCTCCTCCAGCATCCTGGACGCCATGAACCCGCATCCTGCGGGTCCGTGGACCACCACGACATCCACATCCATGTCGCGGAGGGTGTACATTGCGGCGATGATCGGGTTGGGACGGGGGTGGATGATGTTCCTCACTGGTACGCCTCCTTGACGAACTCTATGAGGAGCTTCACATCGGACGGGATCTCGGGACGGTTGCCGTCACCCTCGGTGATCACCATGGGGACACCGTAGGAGGAGACCACCTTCTCTATCTCCGTCCTGTCCATCTTGTCGCAGACCTTCCTGCTTATGGGGTCCAGGAGGATCATGGCACCGTCCAGGGCATCCATCCTCTTCAGACACGATAGCGTCCTCTCGATCGAGATATGGGATATGCCGGGGTTGCGCTCCCTTATGATGACCCTATCACCGTCTCCGACTATCTCGCCCCTTCCGGGAACGCCCCTGAAGGTCTCCAGGGACCTGATGACCGATTCCCTGGGGATGCCCATCACATGGCACACCTCGAGCGCGAGGTCCATGGCCTGGATGTACTGAATAGAGATGTATCCGGGATCCAGGGTGGTCTCTGTGATTCCGTCGTAATCCACGGACACCTTCAATCCCTCCCCGAGCCTGGGTTCCGACAGGACCTTCACCCTTCCGCCGTACGGCGTGAGGTTCTTTGTGTACTTGGACCAGAACTCCCTCTCCTCGGCGAGGACGATGTTGGTCTTGGAGCAGAGGATGTCCCTCTTGGCATCGGATGCCTTCAGGGTCTTCTTGGCGATCCCGTAGTCCTCCACCAGATTGGTGATGCAGGCTATGTCGGCGACGCCCGATCCGCCCAGGGAGACCTCGCACACGATGGCATCGTAATCTCCGGCGGCCATCGTCATGATGTACGGAGGCGCGATGCTCACATGCCTCTCGATCCTGTGGCCCTCATCGGTCCACGGACCCTCTCCCCTGGACGAATGCAGGAGGACCTTCCTCCCAGCATCGTGCAGCATCTTCGAGATGAGATAACAGGAACTCGTCTTCCCCTTCACACCGGTGACCTCGATCCTGAACCTCCTGTCATCGATGAAACGTCCCACCTCATGGCTGAAGGACCTTATCTCACCGGGATCGGCACCCTCCAGGAACGCCCTGGTGCAGTGCGTGGGCATGACGGTCAGATCGAAAGATTCGGGAGGGACGGAATCGAGGACCCTCGCCCCGGACCTCCTCAGGTCCTCCTTCATCTCGGGGGATGCTATGTGGTACACATCGCAGCAGGTGACCTCGTCACCCTCGGACAGGTACCTCTGTGCGAGAACGTTCCCTCCGTGCACGAGATCCACTATCAGGACACGCATGGTATCACCACTCGTACTTCCTCAGCTTCTCCACGAGAACATCGCAGAGACGGGGGTCCCCTCCGATGGGCACGGCGTACTTTATCTCGACATCCCTGCCGTTCCTGTGGACGATGCCGCCGTCGGAGAACTCCTGGATGCCGAGCTTGGCGGGGACGTCCCTGGTGAGGTGTGCACCCAGAGATATGAACAGGGGCAGCGCGATGATCTCCTCGGCACCCTCGTCCATCATCTGCAGGATGATGTCCTCGATCTTGGGGTCGTTGAACTCGTTGTATCCCACGAAGACGTTCTCATATCCCCTCTCCCTGAGGCGGGATGCGTTCAACGTCATGATATCCGATTTGTAGGAGAGTCTGGAACCATGCCCCATCACCAGGATGTAGGTGTTATTCCCTGGGGTCTTGAGCTCCTCCAACCTCTCGCAGAGGATATCCGTCATGTTCTCGTCCTCGCCGAAGGGCTGTTCCAGATGGATGGTCACCTTCTTACCGTTCACCTCGACCTCTCCCCCGGTGGAGTTCCTCTCCAGACCGAGGTGCTTCATGGGGATGTCCCTTGTGACGTGCAGTCCGGAAGCGACGAAGAACGGGAGAACGACGATGTCGTCGAAACCATCCTCCACCATCTCCTCCAGCGCATCCTTGATCAGCGGGATGGAGGTCTCGTTGAACCCGATGTACACATCGGGGAAACCTTTGGACCTCAGCAGGTCCGCCTGCATCTCCATGACACCTTTGTTGAACGAGAACCTTGAACCGTGACCTGCGATGAGAACTCCTCTCTTAACCATGAAAAATCAATCCTCCAGCCTCATGCCTCCGGAGATGTCCTCCGAACCGGCGTAGACCTTGTCCGCCAACTCCCTGTAGGAAGCGGCCATTTCAGAATCGGGCTCACCGGAGACGACGGTGACCCCTCTCGCCTCACATCTCTGAACCGCGGGATCCCTGCGAACCCTGTGGATGACGGACGTCCCCATCTCGGCGGACGCCTTGTCCACCAGCGCATCCTCGTCCTCGACGCCACGGGAGTTTTGTATGACCCCGCCGAGACGGGCGTATCCGTCATGGGTGAAGTCGTTGACGGCGTAGGCGATGTTGCTCGCCGCATACAGAGCCATCATCTCACCGGATGTGACGATAAAGACATCCCTGGCATACCCGTTCCTGATGGGCATGGCGAACCCTCCGCACACCACATCCCCCAGGACATCGTAGACGATGACGTCCGGACGGTACTGGTCGATGACGTCCAGCTCCTCCAGCTTCTCGAAGGCGGCGATGATCCCGCGTCCGGCACATCCGACCCCGGGCTTCGGGCCACCGCACTCCACGCACAGCACCCCGTTCTCGCCCACATGGATCATATCCTCCAGTTCGGGGTCGGGATTGTCGCGCATGGTCTCCAGCACGGTGGGGATCCTCCCTCCCGCCAGGAGCTTGGTGGAATCGGCCTTGGGATCGCAGCCGATCTGCATGACCTTGAGACCGCGCTGCGCCAAGGCCGTGGAGACGTTTGCCGATGTGGTCGACTTCCCTATTCCGCCCTTGCCGTAGACAGCGATCCTTCTCATGCTCCCTTCGAATGCCAGTTGCTTATTAATACTTTCAGATTCAATCGTAACACTCAGTGGATGTATCATCCATATGTCCGGACATCACCCGTTATTCACTACGGAATCGGGAACCACCCCTTTATTCACAAAGGAATGGCACGGAAAACGGAGATAACGATGGATGAAAGACGGCCAGACCTCGCAATCCAATTTATACCCTTAACCTACTTAGGCATCCCTATTCCATATAGAGGCCGAACAGGTACGGAGCGGGAGAAAGTGGCCAAGACTTACGAGGAGATCAACAACAGGATAAAAACCGGAGAGGCGGTCGTCATGACCGCGGAGGAGGTCGTGGACCTCGTCAGGGAGAAAGGTGCCGAGAGGGCGGCCGAGGAGGTGGACGTTGTTACCACCGGAACCTTCGGTGCGATGTGCTCGTCGGGCGCTTTCCTCAACCTCGGACATGCGGACCCCCCGATAAGGATGACCAACATCAGGCTCAACGGCGTGGAGGCCTACGGAGGACTAGCGGCCGTGGACACCTACATCGGTGCGACATCCCTGATCGATCCCCCCGGAACCGGATACGGAGGAGCCCACGTCATCGAGGACCTCATCGCCGGCAAGAAGGTGCATCTGGTAGCCACCGGGCCCGGTACAGACTGCTACGTCAGGAAGAGCATCGAGACAAACATCTCCCTGGACGACATCAACGAGGCCTACCTCTACAACCCCCGCAACTGCTACCAGAACTACGGAATCGCCACCAACACATCCGACAGGACCCTCTACACCTACATGGGAAAGCTTCTGCCCAGGATGAAGAACGCGACGTACAGCTCGGCCGGAACACTCTCACCACTCCTCAACGACCCCCATCTCGACACCATCGGCATGGGAACGAGGATCTTCCTCGCAGGAGGGGAGGGATACGTATCCTGGCAGGGAACCCAGTTCAAGACAACGGTCGAGGAGGTCAACGGCGTACCCGTCGGCGGGTCCAGGACACTCGCGGTCATCGGTGACATGAAACAGATGGACCCCAAGTTCGTTAGGGGACTCGACATCACCGGCTACGGCATCTCCCTGGCGATCGGTATCGGAATACCCATCCCCATCCTCAACGCCGACATCATGAGGAACTGCGCCATATCAGACGAGGACATCTACGCCGAGATGGTGGACTACAGCCTCCCGTCCGGAAGGAAATGCATGCAGAGGTACAACTACGCACAGCTCCGCACCGGGAAGATCGAATACGAGGGCAAGACTATCAGGACATCGTCCATGTCGTCCCTGGCGGGTGCTAGGAAGGTCGCAAACACACTCAAGGACTGGATCGAGCACGGGGAGTTCCTGCTCAACGAGCCCTGCCTGTCCCTGCCGAAGGAAGGGAAGCTCAAGGGTCTGAAGGACGGAGGCCAGTGACATGGAAGCAAAGTACAGGATAGATTTCGACGAAGGCAACGTTCTCGAATCGGTGACATACACGCTGGTCTCGGAGTACGACCTCAAACCCAACATCCTCAGGGCGGACATAACCGGGGACGGCAGCGGATTCATGCTACTGAGCGTCATCGGCGACTGCGACGATGTCATACTCGGCATGAACTACCTCAGGGAGATCGGATTCAAGGTCAAGGAGCTCAAAGGCCACATCTCCCACGACTACGAAAGATGCTGGAGCTGCGGCGCCTGCGTGTCGGTGTGCCCCACCAGGTCCATCTATCACGAGGAGGAGACGATGCTGGTCAAGGTGAACACCAAGAAATGCATCGCCTGCGGTTCCTGCCTCAACGCATGTTCCGTCAAAGCCATACAGCTCGAGCTATGAGAACACGTTTCCAATACATGGAGACCATCCTGACCGTCGTATGCGACGACGGGATGGAATCCCACATACCCGAAGGGGTCTTCGAGGCGCGGTCGATCGTTGAGAGGAAGATCGCGGAGGACCCCTTCTTCGGGATAACATACGATCCGTATCCGGTCTCGGAAAGAGATGATCCGCTGATACAGAGGATGTGCAGGGCATCGGAACTTGCCGGCGTCGGCCCCATGGCAGGTGTCGCTGGAGCGGTCGCACTTCGCACGGCCGAAAAGCTGGTCGAAGCGGGATCGTCTGTGGCGATAGTGGAGAACGGAGGGGACATCGCATTCCTTTCAAAGAAGCCCTCGGCGATCGGTATATTCGCCGATCACCCGGTTCTGACGGACATGGCGTTCCTCATGGAATCGGACCACATCACCGGGATCTGCTCTTCATCTAGGACCGTCGGACCCTCGGTCTCCCTAGGGAACAGCAGCATCAGCACAGTGTTCTCGGACGACGTCATACTCGCAGACTGCTGCGCGACCGCACTCGGGAACCTTGTGAAGGACGAGGGATCGCTCCAGGGATCCGTGGAGAGGATAGGATCCATCGACGGTGTGAAGGGTTGCATGGCATGCTGCGGGGACAAGGTGGCGGTGTTCGGTGACATCCCCGAGATA
>CALYUZ010000062.1 GCA_945492685.1 uncultured Methanomassiliicoccaceae archaeon
TTCTCGGACCTGAGGGCCACGAGCATGTCGTGGACCTGCTCGAACGAGGGCTCGTAGACATATCCCGCATCGTTCGCGTTGGCGAAGCAGATGGGGCAGTTCATGTTGCACCTGTTGGTCAGGTCGAGGTTGGCGATGGCGGAGCAGGACAGCATGTCGATCCTCTCGCCGTCGATGACGATGTGAACGGTGTCGTCGTCATCTCCGATGGTGCGGTCCATGGCGTTGTGCAGACCCACACCGTCGTACGCGAACTTCTCGGCCCTGAGATACATGTCAACGTCGGACCAGTACACATCGCTGAACTTACCGTGCACGGGACACTCCTTGTCCATGTAGACCTTGCCGTCCCTTGCCACGATGTCGGCCTCGATCAGCTTTCCGCATTCCGGGCAGAGTGACTTGGTCTTCTTGGGGAGACCTTTCGTCACCGTGTAATCCTTGGATGTAATCGTCATAGTACCCTTATCGACACGATTACCCTCCTAATATAAAAAAAGGAATACGTGAAAGGAACGGGTCCACCCGAAGCACCCCCTGGCCCGGAATCAAGAGTGACCGCACGGTCCGCCTTTTATCACCTCCCAGGTGGAGGGGACGGCCATGAACAGCGACAGAAGGGGGAGCATGCCCTTCGCGGTCGTGGCGGTCACCATACTCATGATGTCCGTCATCTGCGGGGCGGTGATGGCATCCTACGAACGTGCATCCGACAACGCGGAGGACATCGAACGGGAGAGCGATGCCGTGGAGGCGTCCATGGAGGGCATAGCCATGCATGTGGACCGGGGTCTGGGGGAGATCATCCTGTCGATATCGAACGACGCGGACCTCGGAGGGCTGGACGAGAGGGCGGTGGTCTTCAAGGACAGGATGGAGGACTGGCTGTCGTTCCAGTTCCCCGTCGCGGACTCCGGGGTGCGTGCCGACATGGTGTCCCACGACATCGAGCTGATCGCCGAGAACATGCGCGATCCCGCCTCATCCGAGGTGGAGGGAGGCTATGTGCCAGCATACCTCCGTGCCACGGGGACGCTGACCGTGGACATGAGGACCGACTCCGGCAGGGCGAGGGTGGACATAGACATCTCCACGGACGGGAGCTACGCCCTCCCGCTCGTAGCAGGTCAGGGATCCATGTTCGAGACCATGACTGACTCCGGAGGAGGGATCTCACTGTCCGAGATGGTGACATACCAGCTGACCTGCCTCGCACAGACCCGCGTGCTCAACGGATACGGCGCATTGTCGGCATACGGCGAGATGGGAACATCATCGGTCATCACAAAGGAGGATGTGGAGAGGGCATACGGCAACGCCCTCTCCGCCATAGGACTGATATGCTTCAGGACGGAGACGGGTGATCTCGGGATGTCGACCGGAACCGACCTGGCGGACCTCATCGTATCCGACGACGGATACCTGACCATTGACATCCCCCTGGTGTACGCCCAGGCGGTTATGGGCGTGATCGACGAGGTGGCCCTGGGGTGGTTCGAGTACCTCTGCGCGGACAGGGTCTGGGACAAGACGGACTACGACCAGAAAGGGTTCCTGTTCCTGTGCGACGTGATAGGCTCCTTCCTCAAAGGGGAGGACGTCCTCGGTGCCGCATCCTACATCAGGGAGGTCATGTCCTCGAGGGGATACTCCGAGGACGACTACAGATATCCTGGATCTGGCACCACCCGGGGGACCTTCGGGGACATCACCGTCAGGGTGGGCAACCCGACGGAGGACCTGTTCGAGCAGAGCTGGATCAAGAGGTTCAAATCCACATACTACCAGGGTGCGGACTCCATGATGGACCACCTGCGCTCCATCCTGAACCTCGCCGCATCGAGGATGGCTGACCGCATGGGCATGGATGCCGTGAAGGTGAAGGTGGATCCGAACGACGACGTCGCATTCGCGGACACACTGTCCAAGGCCCTCACGGACGGGCTCCGCCGCTGCTCCGAGGGCTTCGAGGATGCCGTGAGGGGATCTCTGGAATCCACATCCTCCTTCGGGGACCCGTTCTACGGCGCCATCGCCGACGCCATCGACGAACACGCATCGGACTTCGTCGACTCGTCCGCATTCATGTCGGGATTGGAGAGGGCACTCACCGAGGCCATGCCGGAGGGAACGGACATCCAGGAGCTCCTGTCGTCCGACACCGCGAAATCCATGCTCAGGTCCTACCGCAACGCCGTGTACTCCGACCTCGAGCTGTTCGAGGAGCTCAGATACGTGCCGGGTGGTGACCCCGGGATCATCGACAGCATATTGGCATCCCTGTGCTCCATCGGCCTGGACACCATCGGGGTCATGGAACCCGTCAAGGCATCCTTCGAGAGGATGGGACACGAGATCTCCGAGAGGATACGGGTGAACTCCGCCGATGGGATCACCGACCTCCCCGGGAACCACGGTTTCCGCCTGCAGGACGAGAACGGGAACACCACGACCGAGAGGATCACGGCAACCGTAACATCCGACCCGACGGTATCCAGGCCCCTCGTGGACGACGACAGGTGCGTGCACACCGTCGGTTTCGGGGAGGACCGGCTGGCATCGTACACCACCGTCTTCAGGGTGACCGTCGACGACTCCGTCTCGTACCGCCTCATCGGATCCGGGACCCTCTCGGATTCCATGGGGACCACATCGTCCATGTTCGACGGATCGTCCGAACCCCATCTGGAACTCCTGATATCCGTTCAGAGCGCATGGGCGTTGGCGGGTGTGGACTACCGCCCGAGCAGCACCGTCGTCAGCGATGCCATGGAGAAGGTCCTGGAACTGCTGGGACCCATAATGGAGCCCCTGATGGAGATGATGTCCCTCGCCCGCGACGCACTCGTGATGCTGGGGGAGAAGTTGTCGGAGATCGCCAACCAGGTGGCCGAGGCCATCGCATCCATGTACGACAGGTTCATGGAGCCCATCGAACGGATCAACTCCTGGATCCTCGACGGCATGAGGGAGATAGCATCCCAAGCCGGCCTCGACATCCTGCTCAGCGTGGGCCTCAGCGACCAGTTCGTCTCGGTCGGCATGGGGGACTACACACTGGTGATATCCACCAACGCGGTGAGCTGGAACGCCACCACCAAGACCCTCTTCTCCGCCACCCTCTCCGGACCCGTAGCCGGACTGATGGTCTCCGCCGGGATCACCGTCAAGTGCAAGGGGGAGGTGAATGCTGAGAACCTCGTCATCACCGGACAGGGCAGCATAACCGGAGACGATTGGTCGGTCAAGGCCAACGTGGACCCCCTGATGAAGGGAGGGAAACACCTGCTCACACTGGACGGGGAGGTGGACGACACCGACATCAGCGTCACCATCCCCGAACTGGTGGACTACCATGAGCTCGGGGTGAGACTCAGCGACCTCCCCGGCATAGGTCAGATGCTGAGCTCCATCCCCCTCCCGGCCCTGGGTGCCACCGCGAGCATAGACGCAGGATTCACCCTCAGGTACTCCGCACCCATACAGACGGGACTGATAATCAACGAGTTCGAGTCCAATCCCCCGGGAGACGACACCGGTAACGAATGGGTCGAGATCCTGAACAACAGCACGCAGACCATCGACCTGAAGGGCTACACCCTGGTGGCATCCTCCGACTGGAGGAACAAGACCATGGAGCTGTCCGGCAGCATATCCCCGGGCGAGAGGCTGGTCATCGTCCCCACGTTCACCCTGGTCAACGAATCCGGGAAGTACACGAAGAACGGGGAGGCCGTCGCCATAAAGGACCCTGACGGCAACACCGTTGACAAGACGCCGGTCAAGAAGGATTCCGCCAACGACGGGGACACATGGCAGCGCAGGTTCGACGGCTCCACGGAATGGGTGTTCGGCAAGGGCACTAGAGGGGACAGCAACAGCTCCAATCCGATAGAATCACTGATACCCGCCACGGATGTCAAGGACCTGGTCTGGGGATGCGTGGAGAAGGCCTTCGGCGATGTGGAGAGGATCACCGACACCGAGACCCTCGAACTGTTCATGAAATCCCTGATCAAACATGTCATCGACGCGATAATCAAGAAGGTCACCGCCAGGATCGTGGACGCATCCGTGTTCGTGAAAGTGGACATAGGGGATGCCGCAGGGGTCACATCCAACGGGATACGTGTGGCGCTGGTCGCCGACGACGACCTGGCATCCGATGTCCTGAAGTACGCGGCGGGGAACCTGCAGGCCATGGTCCTGGGGGTGAAGAACCCGTACCGCATCGATCCCCTGGGCATGTTCACCGAGAACATCGACCTGGAGGTGATGTACCACACATCGGTGGGATTCCCCAAACTGCTGGCAGGCGAGAACGACGAACTGCCGAAGATGGACCTTGCGATATCGTTCCGTGCCAACATGGCCTCGATCACCCGTATCCTGGGAACCGATACCGGCAAACCCTCCGTGACCTGCGCCATAGGTGCACTGGACTGCCCCTACGAGGTCATCCCATCCAAACTGAACCCGAACAGGAACATGGACCACGACCTGTGGCTGATGAAGGTCACCGTCACCTGGGCCTGAGCACCGGGAGGGGGAGGGGCCCCATGCCAGGCCCGTTCCCCCGACATCGGCCGTCACGCGCGCGTCATCTCCCTTTTATTTATAGAAGGAGACGTTTCCACCACACATGGCCGGAATGGATTACAAGATACCCACAGTAATGTCGTCCGAAGAGCTCATGGAGAAGGCGTTCCACAGGGCATCCAAGATCTACAAGAACGGCACCAACCCGCTGGACACCCGCAAGAAGACCGCCCTCGCGAAGGTCACCGCCTCCGGGGACATCGTGGTCACCGCCCTCCAGGGATACGTCGAGAGATTCCCCAGGATGGACAAGATGGACGATTTCTTCCCCCAGCTGGTGGACATAGTCATCGGCATAGACAGGTACAAGAAGGCCCTGGGAGCCGTGAACTGGTGCGCCATGAAGGCCGAGAAGCTCAAGAACGACACCCTGAAGGACATCAGGCGCACGAAGGACCCCGAGATCATCGAGGCCACCAGGAGGGGATTCTACGGAAGGCTCAACTCCTACGTGGACAGGATCTCCGACGACCTCCTGTTCCTGCAGGATGCCAAGAACAAGTTCAGGAAGCTCCCCGCCGTGGATCCCAACACACCCACCGTGGTCGTCGCTGGATTCCCCAACGTCGGGAAGAGCAATCTGGTCACCGTCATGTCGACGGCCGAACCGGAGATCGCCCCCTACCCCTTCACCACCAAGGGGATCATCGTGGGGCACATAGAGGACGATTGGAGGAAATACCAGATCGTGGACACGCCCGGTCTCCTCGACAGGGAGTTCGAGAAGAGGAACGACATCGAGAAGCAGGCCGTCCTCGCACTCAGGTATCTCACAGACGTCATCCTCTTCGTCATCGACCCCTCCGAGACCTGCGGATTCCACCGCGACGTCCAGGAGAAGCTGCTTGCCAACATCCAGGAGAGCTTCGAGGGTGTCACGATCATCGTCGCCGAGAGCAAGTGCGACGTCATGAAGACGGGTGACGGCCGTCTATACTTCTCAGCGCAGACGGGCGAGAACATGGACGCCCTCATGGACGCGGTCCGCACCGAGATGCGCGCAGTCTTCCGCAGGAAGGCCCTGGAGGCCGAGACGGAAGTGGAATGATGACCGAGGGGCCGGCGTTCAGTCCGGAGATGGGCGAGTACTTCGACAGGCTCTCGTCCATGAAGGACGAGTGCTACGCCATCGCCGAGAAGGCCCGCTCCCTGGGATACGACCCCGAGACCTTCGTGGAGATCCCCCAGGCGGAGGACCTCGCATCCCGTGTGGAAAAGCTTCTGAGGGACTACCAGGTCGACGGCGTGGCGGAGGACATCCGCAGGCTCACCAAGGAGTACGGGAACCGTGAGATCGTCGCCCTGATGGTCGCCAAGGAAATGGCCAAGAGGCCCGCG
>CALYUZ010000063.1 GCA_945492685.1 uncultured Methanomassiliicoccaceae archaeon
GGGCCCCCGTAGGATCAGCAGAATTCGGTTTTGTCGCTGTCGAGGACCTCGTTCCAGAGTCTGATGGTCTCCTGGGCGTCCTCTTCATCCATGACGTGGATCGCGAATCCGGCGTGGACGACAGCCCAGTCGCCGACGTTGGCATCGACCATCGACAGGTTTGCCTGTCTGGTGACTCCTCCGAAGTCGACATCTCCCATGTCCCCGTTGATGTTCACGATCTTACCCGGTATTGCCAAGCACATGTTATCACTCCGACATGATCTTCAGGATGGCCTCTGCGGGCTGTCCGTCGGTCGCCGTAAGGGCCTCGACCGCCTTCTCGCGGTCGCAACCTGTCTGCGACATGACGAGCTCCACGTCCTCGGATGCGAAGGTCACTGCAGGTGCCTCCTCTCCCGCGGCTCCGAGTTCCCTGACGGTCTCGACACCGCTGATCTGATAGCTCTTGCTTCCGCCCATTTCGACACAGACGACATCGGCACCTCTGATGACGATCTCGTTGGTCTTGGTTCTGATGATGACCTCGGTGACATCGTCGATGGACGTCTGTTTGATGCCCATCTTCTTCATCGCCTGCTTCATCTGACGGTCGTTCATTCTCATTCCGCCGGCCATGTTCGACACCTATCCTCTTTCAGTTCTTTAAATCAGCGATTTCCTCACAGCCTCGACCAGTGATTTCAGCACGTCATCTGCGACGGCGACATCGGGAACCCCTCCCTGCGAGAAGTCGGACTTGCCTCCGCCCCTTCCTCCGAACTCCTTGAGCACGTTTCCGAGGACCTCCTTGCAGTTCACCCTCTTGTCACCGGATGCGAGCACCACGGACACGGTTTCCCCCACGGAGACATATGCTGCGACCCCACCCTTGGATTTGGCGGATTCCGCGGCATCGGTTATGACCGATCTGTCCGCAGCGGGGATCTTGGCGGAGAACACGGGGCATCCGTTCACATTCTCTGGCTGGATGGAGGAGAGGATGGTGCGCACGGCATCCTTCAGCATCTTCCTGTCCATCTCCAGCTCGCGCCTCATGTTGGCCACGGCGCGGGGGGAGTCCTCGACCTTGCATCCGATCTCGTCGACGATCTCCAGGGCGGTTACGGCCAGGTCGTTGGCGGCATCCTTCGCGGCGTTGCCGACCTTGAATTCAATCGTGACCCCCTCCTTTCCCGCCGAGACCTTGCGGTCCACGATGAGCATCTCCAGTTCGGATGTCTCCATCACATGCACACCGCTGCAGGCGGACAGGTCAATGTCACCGATGGCCACGACGGAGATCTGCTCCCCCTCGGGGATCCTGTCAAGTTTGATCCTGACGTTCTCGAGTTCGGGGTCGTCCCTGTCCATGATGCTCTTGGTCACAGGGAGGTTGTCCCTGATGGCCTGGTTGGCGAAGGCCACCGCGGCCCTGATCTGCTCCCAGGAGAGGTCGTGGTTAACGATGACGTACTTGCTCTCGGGGGAGATGTAGATCTTGGTGATCGTCAGGTCGGGACACTGCCTCTTGAGGGAGCAGAAGAGCAGGTGCTCCCCGGTGTGTCCCTGCATGAGGTCGTAGCGTCTTTCCCAGTCCACGCTGCACCATATCCTCTCTCCGACCTTCAGGTCGTTCCCGGGGACGATGTGCACTATCTCGTCACCCTTGTAGTGGACGTCCGTGACCGCCTTGCCGCGGATCATGCCGGTGTCGCACACCTGTCCGCCTCCTCCGGGGTAGAATGCGGTGCAGTCAAGCACAACTTCGTCCCCGTTGACGGAGACGACGTGTGCCTCGAACTCGAACGTGTAGCCGTCGTGCCTGAAGATCTCGTCTGCCATGTCGATCGCCTGTTGTATGACCGCCCCATCCGCACCGTCCGATAAATACAGTGTGATGGGGGTTTTCGGGGCTTCCATCGACCAACCTTTATACATCCTAATGGATTCAGCATCCAAGGGAGATTCAAATGTCCTTGGAAGACTACGATGAGCTGGACAAACGTATAATCGAGCTGCTCTGCAGATCCAGTCAGGGCTCATATAGGCAGATCGCCAAACAGCTCAACGTCCACCCGACCACCCTCATCCAGAGGGTCAAGAACCTCGAATCCAAAGGTGTCATCCAAGGGTACCGTGCAAGCGTCGACTACATGAAGCTCGGCTTCGAGTACATGGGGATGGTCAGCGTCTACGCGGACAATGTGGTCTCGGTCCAGGATGAGATAGCCAAGATCCCACAGGTGATATCCATCTTCGACGTCACCGGCGAGAGCGACTGCATGGCGTGGATCGCATGCATCGATAGGGACGAGTTCTCCGCCGCGGTCAAGGCGATAAACGCCATCGATGGTGTGAAGAAGACTAACACGTCGGTCATTCTCGGAATCAAGAAGGACCCCTTCAGCTACATCCCCCCGATACTCGGGGAGCAGTAATCCAAACCCCTCCCCTCCCCCATACATCACGGTGATGTGGGCGGTCAACCGACCGTCGCCACCATTTTTATATACCCTCCTAAATAGCGTGCGATATAGTAATAGAGGCGCTCTCATGAGAAGAACAAACACATGCGGCGAACTGAGGGCCGCGGACCTCGGTAAAAAGGTGTGTCTCCAGGGATGGGTCAGATTCTCCAGGGACCACGGAGGGGTCGCTTTCATCGACCTCGCGGACAGGTACGGAATCACACAGATCGTCTTCGACCCCGAGGACCTTCCCGCAGGCACCAATGTCCAGCGCTTATCGGACATCATGAAGACATTCACCCGCGAGTCCGTCGTATCCATCGACGGTATCGTCAGGAAGAGGGTCGAGGGTACCGAGGACGGAAGGAACCCCACAGGGGAGATCGAGGTGCTCATCACCGATGCGGAGCTCCTCAACAAATCCGCCGCACCCCCCTTCGAGCTGGGAGACCAGAAGGAGGGAGTCCTCCCCAACGAGGACGTCAGGATGAAGTACAGGTACCTGGACCTCAGGAGGACCGAGATGATCCAGGCCATGGAGTTCAGGAGCAAACTCGTCCACCTGGCGAGGCAGTACCTGGAGCAGAACGGTTTCCTCGAGATCGAGACCCCCATCCTGGGAAGGTCCACCCCCGAGGGAGCAAGGGACTACGTCGTTCCCTCCAGGGTCCACCCCGGAACATTCTACGCACTTCCCCAGTCCCCCCAGCAGTTCAAGCAGATGCTCATGGTCGCCAGCATGGACCGCTACTATCAGGTCGCAAGGTGCTTCCGTGACGAGGACTCCAGGAAGGACAGGCAGCCCGAGTTCACCCAGCTGGACCTGGAGATGTCGTTCGTCGACATGAAGGACATCCAGGACATGATGGAGGGAATGGTCTCATACATCTGGAAGGGACTCTACGGACAGGAGCTCCAGACCCCCTTCCCCCACATCGCATACCGCGATGCCATGGAGAGGTTCGGATCCGACAAGCCCGACATGAGGTACGGTCTCGAGTTCGTCAAGCTGACCGATGTGGTCAGGGACGCACCCTACAAGATCTTCCAGAACATCCTCGCAGAGGGCGGAATCGTCGCAGGAATGAACCTGAAGGCCGACATCGCCGGTGAGAAGATCGGAAGGAACGATGTGGACCGTTACATCCACTACGCCAAGAAGGTCGGACTCGGAGGACTCACCTGGATGAGGTGTGTCAACGGAAAGCTCGAGAGCAACATCGTGAAGTACTTCACACCCGAGATCCTCGAGAACATCAAGACCACCATGGGCGCGGAGGAGGGCGACCTGCTGTTCATCGTCGCCGGACCCTGGAAGGCCACATACGAGAGCGCAGGATTCCTCAGGAAGAAGATCGCGGAGGATCTGGACATCGTTCCCAAGGACCAGTTCCAGTTCTTCTGGATGGATCAGTGCCCCATGTTCGAGGTCGATCCCGTCTCCGGAAAGTACGATGCGTTCCACCACCCCTTCGTCCTTCCCGAGAACGATCTGGACGATGAGTACGTCGGAGGAGCATGCTTCGACCTGTGCCTGAACGGAAACGAGCTCGGTTCCGGATCCCTGCGTATCCACGACCCCGAACTCCAGAAGGCCGTGTTCCATAAGCTCGGAATGGATGACGAGAGGATCGAGAGGAGCTTCGGCTACTTCGTCGAGATGCTCAGCTACGGTGCACCTCCCCACGGAGGAATCGCCATCGGAATCGACAGGCTGTGCGCCATCCTCCTGAACAAGGACACCATCAGGGAGGTCATCGCCTTCCCCAAGAACAAGAGGGCGGTGTCCCTGCTCGACGGATCCCCGTCCAAGATCGACGACGAGAAGCTCGAAGAGCTCCAGATCATCTCCCTCGCAGGGGATCTGGACCTCGGTGACTTCGAGGAGTCGGACGATTCCGAGTGATTCTGAAACCTCAAACCCCTGCGGGACTCTCCCGTGGGGGTCTTATCACCCGTCTCCGATTGGATTATTGTTATCCTAAAATAATTTAGGAATAACTAAATAATAGGAAACGGTCACAGTTTCGATGATAGTCGGTCCTAAAACCGTCAGGAAGAAGGGCAACCGTAAGGAGTGAGCCCTTCATCCGGCCAGTGTTTTCCTCACCTGTTCCTGGCCGGAACCTTTTATCAGAAGTTATGAAGTGGTTTTCCGGCCCCGAAGGGCCGGATGTGGATCAGAACCTGGATTCGATCAGTCTCTTGGTGGTCTCGACGACCTCTGCGGAGGAGTACTGTCCTCCGGACTGCTTCATGACGAATCCGATGACCTTGTTGGCGGCCTTGTCGTTTTTCTGGTAGTCGGCGATGATCGCGGGGTTCTCGTCGAGGTACTTGTTGATCAGGACCTCGAGTCCCTCGGAGGCACCCTTGGCGGCTTCCGCATCGACGCCTGTCATGATGCATTTGATCTCGATACCGCACTCGGTATCGGTGATCTCCCCTGCCGCGAACCTCTTGATCACGGGGATGACCTCGGATACGTCTCCTCCGCGCTCCTCCATGGCCTTCCAGTTGGCGCTCACAGGTCCCGCCACCCACTTGATGGCGTTCTGCACATCCACATCCCTGGCGACGGTCTCGAACGTCTCCGCCAGACCGACGGACGTGGTTACCAGTTGTTTGGCCATCTTCTGCTCGATCTTGTACTGGTCTGCGAGTCTGAGGACCATCTTCTGGGGACTCTCCTTGATCTTGATGGCATCCGCCATCTCCTTGATGTGGTAGATTCCCAGGTCGGGCTCGTCGATGTATCCGTAGTCCGCCTCGAACTCCTTCTTCCTGACGGAGATGGTGACCCCTCTCTCCTCGTCGAAGCGCCTGGTCTCCCTGTCGATCTTCCCTCCGGCCTTGAGAATCTTGGTCTGCCTGACCATCTCGAAGGTCAGTGCCCTCTCCACGTTCTTCAGACCGGTGACGTTCTTGACCTCGCATCTCTCCTTTCCGACGGAGATGTTGCAGTCGCAGCGGATGCTCCTCTCTCCGTCCCCGGGCAGGTCGATGACATGCCTGATGTCGGCGATGAGCTGTCCGAGGAACTCCCTCGCCTCCGCGGGGGTGGCGATGTCGGGCTCGGTGACGATCTCCGCGAGGGGGATACCGGACCTGTTGTAGTCCACGAGGGATGACAGGTCTCCGACCCTCTTGGTCTTCCCGGGGTCCTCCTCCACATGGATCCTGGTGATCCTGATGGGCTTCTTGCCGTTCAGGTAGTACACCCCGCCCTCTCCGATGGGGTTGTCGTACTGTGTGATCTGGACGCTCTTGGACATGTCCGGGTAGAAGTAGGTCTTCCTGGAGAACCAGGTGGTGTCGGCGACCTTGCATCCGAGCATCTTCGCGAGCATGATGCCGTATTCCAGGACCTTCCTGTTGAGGACGGGTCTGGATCCGGGCATACCGAGGCAGGTGGGGCGCACATGGGGGTGGGGTGCCGGGGCATCGGTTGT
>CALYUZ010000064.1 GCA_945492685.1 uncultured Methanomassiliicoccaceae archaeon
GTTTGAGCGATGCGGTTTCTTATATAAAAAGACACAGTATCCCTTCTTTATTAGTGTTCGGGCCCAGTTCCCGTTATAAATCGGTGCTCAGATGAAGATAGAAGCGGACTGTATACCGTGCCTGATGAAGCGTGTTCTCTTCCAGTCTAGGCTGGTCGACGGAACGGATGATTACCATACAGTGGAGTCGTCTTTGAAGACCTTCGCCTCGGAGATCGGGGCTGAGAGAAAATCGGTCGATGTGGCGACGGAGGTCCACAGAACCTGCTACTCCTGTCTCGGAAGCAGGGATCCGTATCATGATCTGAAGGTGGAGGCTGATTCGGTCGCCGAGAGGTTCATGCCGATCGCACAGGCCATGGTCGATTCATCGGATGACAAGCTCAGGGCCGCCCTGATGGTCTCGGTGGTGGGGAACATAATGGATTTCGGATCCGGAATCGCGATCGACGATCCTTCGGAGTTCGAGCATATGTTCGACGATCTAGTGGCCCAGGGCATAGGATGCGACGATTCCGATGTCATCGAGGAATGTCTCCGCAGGGATGGGGGTGTCGTCTACATCTTCGATAACTGCGGTGAGTCCCAGCTCGACCGCATCCTGATCAGGTACCTTCGTTCCAGGGGGAAGAGGGTCGTCGGGGTGGTTCGCGGTGAACCAATTCTCAACGATGTGACGACGGAGGATGCGGTCAGGACCGGTCTCGATGGAGACCTCGATGCACTGATGACCACAGGGAAGTATTACGTAGGTATCGATTGGCCCGATGTCCCGGACGATCTGAGGAAGGAGATTGCAGGGGCATGTCTGGTCATAGCCAAGGGTATGGCCAATTACGAATCGCTTTCAGATGAGGACCTGGGTGTTCCGGTCGCCCATGTGCTCCGTTCCAAATGCAGGCCGGTATCGGAATCCCTGGGCGTCCCGATGGGTATAAACGTCGTCAGGGTCAGGAACTTCACAGGAGGATGTTGATATGAAGGTTCGTCAGGCAGTCGTGATGGTCGGTGGAAAGGGTACTAGGCTCATGCCGCTCACGGAGACCAAACCCAAGCCGATCCTCTCGGTCGTGGACAAGCCCTGCATCTGGTATCTCATCAGGTCCCTGGCACGTGCCGGTATCGAGGAGGTCATCCTGGCATGCGGATACAAGCCCGGGATGATGGAGGAGCTCGGCGACGGAAGCGATCTGGGGATAAGGATCCGCTACGCCTATGAGGATGAGCCGATGGGTACCGCGGGTGCGATGAAGCTCCTGGAGGACCAGTTGGATGACACCTTCGTCGCCTCGAACGGCGATGTCTTCGCCGACATCGATGTGGCGGAGGAGATCGGGGTCCACCAGGATACCGATGCGAAGATCACCATCGCGCTCACCCCTGTGGACAACCCCTGCGAGTTCGGAATCGCACGTGTCGATGCATCGGGCAGGATATCCGAGTTCAAGGAGAAGCCCAAGCCGGAGGAGGTCTTCTCCAATCTCATCAATGCGGGGGTCTACGTTCTGCAGAAGGAGGTGCTGTCCCGTGTCCCGCCGAATCAGTTCTTCGATTTCTCCAAGGATCTCGTTCCGATCATCCTGTCCGAGGGTGGGCGTGTCCAGGGATACAGTCTGAGCGGGATCTGGATGGACGTCGGTCGTCCCTACGATCTTCTCGGAGCCAACCTGGCCATGGCCAAGCGCGAACACATCCGCGACCATAGGGCGGAGGATGCATGTATCCGCGGAGACTTCTACATGGGTCCCGGATCCAAGGTGGCGAACTCGGAACTGATCTCCTCTGTGGTACTGGCGGGATCGAAGGTCGAGAACTCCCGTCTGGAGCGTGCGCTCGTCATGAGGAACTGCAAGGTCGACGGTGCCAGGATCATAAACTCCATCCTGGGTGATGGATGCATCGTGAAACACGGCGCGGAGGTCCTGAACGCCGTCCTCGCGGACAACACGGTGGTGGAGTCCGGACAGAGGATCGACGAGGGCAGAAGGGTCTGATCACAGCTTCTTGGTGGTCGCCACCTGATCCCAGATGTTCATGTCCGCATCGCCGGAGTCGATGTGCTCCTCGGCGGTCTTGCGGGCCTTCATCTCCAATCTGACGGCGTACAGAAGCTTGAACGGGTGGAATCCGAGGTCCTTGACCGTGCCGATGACGGCCTTCATGAGGTACTTCTTGTTCCATGAGGGGATGTCGTAGTCGAACTTCCTCTTCATGTTGACCTCACCTATGTTCACCCTGATCCTCTGTTTGAGGAAGTCCTCCTCGGTCTCCGGACCGCGGTTGAGGACGATCGCATCGGGTGCATAGATGCAGTCGTAGCCGGCGTTCTCCAGGTTCATCCTGATGATATCCTCGTCCGACTGCTGGTCGGTCGGGAGGCGGGTGCCGATGTCGCGGAATGCCACCAACTCTCCGATCTTGGGATAGACTAGTGCGAGGTGATGGTGCATCGTCCAAAGGACATGGGTGGCGAATCCCACCTTGTCCTTTTTGTCGTTGGTCGGAACAGGGTGACCTCCGACCATGCCGACCTTCTCGTTGAAGAATGGGGATACCAAGCTGTACAGGGAGTTCTCGTTGCCGAAGATGTTGTCCGCATTGAGCATGACGACGACATCGCAGGTCTTGTTGTCCAGGTAGCAGTTGATGGCGGAGTTCTTCCCCTCCCTTTTCTCCTGGCGTATGAGAGTGATGTTTCCGTACTCTTCGGCCAGTCTTCTGACGATGTCATCGGTCCCGTCGGTGCTCCCGCTGGAGACCACTATGACCTCTTCCACGTTGATGTCCTTCGTCTTCTGGTCGTATATCGAGCGTATGGACCTCTCGATGTTCTGGGCCTCGTTGTAGGCGCAGATTCCGATTGTGATATCCAATGCGGTCACGGTCTATCCCTGGTCGACGATTGCCCTCGGTGTATAAAGCAGGACAGGTTACGGCCCTTAGGCTGTACGGTCACGGTTTCCCAGGAGTATCGACTCATATGTGTCGATGAAGCGGTCCCAGGAATAGTACTCGGCCCTTGCACGTGCCTTTGCTCCGAGATCCCTCCTGAGATCCGCGTCATCCAGCAGACGGTTCATTGCATCCGCGAGCGCCTTCGGGTTCGCAGGGTCCACCGTGATGGCGCCGTCCCCCACGGTCTCCGGGAGTCCGTTCACGTTTGTGCATACGAGAGGTCTTCCGTGCGACATGAGCTCCACAGCCGCCAATCCGAATGATTCGAACAGGGATGGCATGACGAAGAACTTGCAGGACCCCATGAGTCTCGCTTTCTCCTCCTCGGAGACGTATCCGCGGAGTTCCACCCGGCCTTCCAACCCTAGTTTCCTCACCTGTTTCTCCAGGTTCTTGGATTCGGGTCCTTTGCCGCACACGATGAGTCTGCAATCCACGTCCCTCATCGCTTCGACCATGTACTTCAGACCCTTGGTCTTGACCTGGCGTCCCAGGGACAGTATGAAATCCCCCTCCTCCATCGGTTCGAGGGGTCCGCATGTGAATCCCGTGGGGATGGTGGTCGTCATATCCTCGGGTATTCCGCGACGCGTCAGGTCGTTCCTGACATAGTCGCTGACGCAGACTATATGATTGAAGGTCATCAGGGTCTTCCTGAACGAGTTGTCGTTCATCTCGGAGAATCTCGCCTGTATCCCGGTCCCCTCTCCCCACATGTTGTGATATGTGAAGATCTTGTATCCGTCGTATTTCGCCAGATCTCTGTTGTATGACGGTGCCCAGCGGTAGTTGTAGTTCACCGCATCGGCATCCAGGCTCTGAAGTGCTTCGAGCACTCCCTCGGACGAGATGTACGGGGGGTTGTAGATGTTGAGGAGTTTGGATTTCAATCTGAGGATCCTGTACCCTTCGGGGGTCCTCTCCTCCTCGGGTGTGTCCGGGAGTCTGCCAGTCAAGATGGTGACATCATGTCCCTTTTCGGCGAGGAGTCTTGCCGTGTCATGCATCCTGTTCTCGATACCGCCCTTGAACGGGTAGAAATACGGGTTAACATCGACGAACTTCATCTCATCCCTCCAATCCGGATCTCTTCTTCTTGACGTAAGATGCGATGAAGCTCACCACTATCACCGCTATTATGAACACCAACATGACCTGCTGCGCCATCCTTCCCGTGAAGAACGTGTAGAAGAATCCGCTCGCCAGGAGGATCGCACCGTATTTCAGGATGCATCCGGTGACGATGTAGAACACGCACTTCTTCGGGTCCCAGGATTCGATGAGTGCTATGAACGCACCTGCGAACGGGATCATCGGTGCGATCCTGTTCATCAACAGGGCCTTCTCATCGCTGACTATCAGGAAGTTGACGTACTTGTCCGCGATCTTGGATATCCTCTTGGGAACACGGATGTGCTTCACGACATAGTACAGTGAGAATATACCGATCAATTCCCCTATTATGGCCGCGAGAAGCAGCTCCCCTCCGAAGAGGACAGTGGGTTGTCTGTCGAATCCCATGATGAAGAACACCTCGGGGAGGGTTGGGATCAGTATCGCATCCAAAAGGAAGAGCAGACAGATGCAGAGCAGGACCCATTCGGGTCCGAGTCCGTCGAAGAGACTGAACAGCCAATCGCCGAAGCTCACCTCTTCCCCTCCGTGCGCCTGCGTCTGGTCTCGATGGCAAGTTCGTACGCTTTCACGTATCTCTCGATGGATTTCGCCCTGGAGTTCTCCATGGCCGTCTCGAAGGATGCCTTCCTCACATCCTCGGGGGCGTCCAGACATCTCCTTATGGCCTCCACGCATCCCTCGTCATCATCGAATAGATATCCGTTCACGCCATCCTGTACGATCTCAGCGAATGCACGACCGTTCCTGCATGCGACCGGTTTCCCGGTGGCCATCGCCTCCAGGATGGTGAGCCCCTGTGTCTCGAACTTCGATGCGGATATCACCATGTCGCCCATGTTATAGAATCTCGGAAGGTCCTCATCGGACACGAATCCCGTGAATGTTATCCTGTCGTTCAGTCCGAGGTCGTTCACGAGTTTTTCCAGATCCTCTTTTGCAGGGCCCTTTCCGACTATGAGCAGGTGTGCATCCACGTGCTGCATCGCCCTGATGACCATGTCGATATCCTTTTCATAGGACACGCGGCCCACATGGACTATCACCCTCTTCCCTTCCAGGCCGTATTTGGAGATCAGGTCATCATAGGGGAGTCCCGGATGGAAGACATCCGTTTTCGCGCCGGTGGGAACGGTTACCAGGTTCCTGCATTCGGCCCCATGTCCCTTGATCTCCTCTCCGATGCATGCGGTGGGGGTCACGACCACATCCATCCTCTTGAGAATCTGCCTGAGGTAGATCCACACGAGCCTGTTCATCGTCTCCGGAGGGAGTTTGATAGGGGAGTAGTACTGGGCAGCGTCGTCCACCATGGTGTGGAACGTCATCACCGTCGGGATCCCCAGTGTGTGTCCGCAGATCAGTCCGCGGATGGCCATTGTGGCCACCCCATGGATGTGGATGATGTCCGGGTCGATCTCCTTCAGCATTTCGATCTTGTTGGTGGGGAAGATGGGGACATAGTAGCCGTCGTACGACTTGAACTTGACAGCCTTGAAGTAGTAAACTCCTTCCTGGCGCTTCTCCTTCTCGGGCTCGGGCGCGATGATGAAGACCTCGTGTCCCAACTCTTCCAGGGATTCCTTGATCGTGCATATGGAAGTCACGACCCCATCCCTGGTGGGGAAGTAACTGTCCGTCATCATCGCTATCCTCATGTGAACGCGGTCGCATCGTGCTCGATGATAAAGATTGTTGCTCGGATACGACGTCACATCCGTTGTTCATGCATTTTGTATGTTTTTGGATGGATTGGATATAATTGCCCA
>CALYUZ010000065.1 GCA_945492685.1 uncultured Methanomassiliicoccaceae archaeon
AGATGGTCTACCTTCAAGGGTCTATACTAATGCCGCTTGTCATTTGGGTGGATAAAAGATGGAACCGCCCCCAAAGGGGCGTAAGATTGTTCACTTCAGGTACACGATGTACCCTTCGTACCTCCTGCTGTACTCGGCGTCCATCGGCCCCTCTCCCTCGAAGGGGGAGATCTCACTCAGTCCCGCGAGGACGATGGTCCCATCCATGCAAAGGATGCCTGCGGTGTTGTCGGCCCTTATCAGCAGGAACCTGTGGTCGGCGCTGAGGTTCACGAAGTATCTCGCCTTCCTGAATGACTTCGAGGATATGGAATCGGGCCCGGTCCTCGTGACCTCCACGTTCTTCCCGGAGAAGTCGGTCTGTTCGAACTCGATCTCCTTCTGAGGCGTCACCGTCACGGGTTTGGCGTTGACCTTGGCATCCTTCAGTTCGGCCTCCTTTGCTTCGAGTTGTTTGTTGAGTTCCTCGATCCTGTTCTCCAGGCTGGAGATCACGGAGGCATCCTCCTCCGCTCTCGCCTCCATCTTCTCCATGGAGGCGGACATCTCCGCGATGCGCTCCTCGGTCTTCTTTCTGACCTCCTCCGTGGCATCGGCGATCCTCTTGCCGATGGTCTCCTTGTAGCGCTCCTCGAACATCGGTTCCAGGACTCCCCTCTGCTCGTTCCAGAGGTGTTCCGCCACCATGTCGAGCTGGTCCTTCCTGAGGTCGAACATGAAGGCCGAATCCAGTTTCATTATCGGCTTGGCGAAGTAGTTCTTGCTTGGGCCGGTGTTCTCCACCAGACTGACGATCCAGGTCTCTCCCGGCTGTATCTCGTTGGAGGAGTTGTCCCTGAAGACCACCTTTCCATTTATCCTGCCCAGGACGTAGCCCTTCTCATCCTTCTCGAATCTGACGATGGCCGTCTTCCTGTAAGGTTCCCAATCGGCGTCGGTGGTCCCGTATTTCTCTTGAAATTCCCTTTGCATCAGAAGGAAGTCCATTCAATCACTCTCCTCTGTGTCACACTCGTCTTCGGTCTCCGTCTCGTCGGGATATGGATTGCGCATGCTCAGAATGGGCAGTTTGTCCAGATCGATGTACACGTCCGCCACCCTCCTCAGCTCCTCTGAGAAGGATCCTTCGAAAGCGGCGACCTCAACCCTCTTCCCCGCAGCCTGGACCTCTTGGATCGCCGGGATGAAGTCTCTGTCACCGCTCACGACGACTGCCACATCGTAGTTGTCCTTCAGGGCGTGGACGACCATCTGGCACGCCATGGCGACGTCGACCTCCTTCTGCTGCCTGTTCTCTGCATCGTAGCCGTCCCTTGCCACCACGCGGAACCCCTTGTACCTCAGGTAGTCGTGGAACCTGCGGGTGCTCTCCTCGCTGTCCAGGACGCCCTTGCTGTCGAAGGCGTATGCCGCGACGAGCTTCCTGGGTCCTTTGAGGTGTCTCGCGGTGAACACGAAGTCGATCTTAGCGAAGCTGGAATCCTTGCGGACACTGCTCATCAGGTTCCTCACGTCGATGAAGATCATCACCCTGTCATCCGAATCGAACGAGATCAGCGACATCTCACACCTCGATCTCCACGGTGCTTCCCTTCTGGTCGTCCCTGCGCCTGACGATGATCTTCCTGTCGATCTCCTGTTTCAGAGCCTCCACGTGGGAGATTATACCGATCAGGTTGTCGCCGTCGCTCAGCTGCACCAGCACGGAGATGGCCTGTTTCAGCGCTTCGGGATCCAGGGATCCGAATCCCTCGTCCACGAACAGGGTGTCGATCCTCACGCCTCCCCTCATCCTCTGCACCGCATCGGAGAGTCCAAGTGCCAGTGACAGCGCAGCGAGGAAGGATTCCCCTCCGGAGAGGGTGGATGCGGGCCTCCTGCTGCCGGTGTAGTTGTCGAGGATGTCGATGTCCAATCCGCCCTTGGAACGCTTGTCGGCGCTCTCCGGCCTCCTCTTCAGCTCGTACCTTCCGCCGGTCATCCTCTTCATGCGCTCGTTGGCGTAGATCAGTACCCTGTCGAAGTACATCCCCTGCATGTAGGACTCGAAGGTGATCTTCATCTGGTTCTCGCCGTTGAGGACCTTGGACAGGAGGATCAGCTCCTCCGCCTCCCTGCCCATCGCCTTGAGGGTGTCCAGTCCGGCCCTTATGATGGACGCGCAGCGGTCGTTGCCCACCATCCTCCTGTCGAGGACTTTGACGTCCACGTCCATGGATGCCATCCTCTCGTCCAGTTGGACCAGGGTCTCCTCCATGACGGATGTGTCGACCCTCTCCTTCCCTTCCGTCTCCCTCTCGAAGTTCTCCACCAGGGTCCTGGCGGAGCCTATCTCGGAATCGAAGGATGAGATCTCCCTTTCCAATGCGGTGATCTCGGACTCGCGTCTCAGGATGGAGATGCACTGCTCGCGGGTCATGCCCATCCCGATGAGCTTGGATTCCAGGGATGCCTTCGCTGTCTCCAGTTCCGTCACCGTCTCCTCCAGGTTCTTCCTGAGGGTCTCAGTTCTGGCGGTGTTGGATGCGATCCTCTTGTCGTGATCGTCCAGAGCCTTCCTTGCGGATTCGATGTCCTTGGACAGTCTCTCCCTTTCACCCGTCACCTTCCTGATCTCCGAGACCAGGACCTCCAGGGACGGGAACTCAAGACCGTTCCTCTTGGATTCCAGGAGTGCGGTGTCCGTCGCCAGGGATTCGGATGCCTTCGAGACCTTCTCCTTCAACCCGGTCAACGCCTCTTCAACAGTAGCGAGTCCGGATTCCATCTCCGGGATGGCCTTCTCCGCGGAATCGAGTTTCGACACCACATCTGTCAGCTCTCCGATCCTCTTCTCCAGATCAGAGATCTTCGTTTCGCATCTCTTCAGTTCCTCTTTGACATCGTCTCCGACCTTCTCCATGTCATCTGATGCCATGCCGACGGCCTCAAGGGACACCGCGATCGATTCCGCCGAGGCGGCGATCCTCGATTCCGTCGAGGAGACCTTCTCGTTCGCCTTGTCCAGCTTCGCGGTGGCGGAATCCCACTGTTCCCTCAGCTCCTTCAGTTGCTCCCTGGTCATCACTCCCTCGAGGGGGGATGCGATGTTCGGATGCTCCAATGAACCGCACACGGGGCAGGGGCAGCCCTTCTCCAGTTTGGATGCCAGGATCCCGGCCTGGGACATGTAGAACCTGTGCTCCTCGTCGGTGTACCTGTCCCTGAGCTCACCCTGCTCCATCATGTCGGAGTCCCTTGCCGCCTTCGCCTTCTCCAGGTCCTTCAGCAGTCTGGAGTGCTGTCCGATGGATGCGGAGACCTTGGCGAGAACGGTCTGTCTCCTCCTCTCGTTCTCCAGTTCAGATGTGATCTGGGCCAGGTCGGATCTGACTGTTTTGTTCGAATCGATGAACTCCCTCGACTTGGAGATCCTGAGTTTGGTGATCTCCTGTTTCTCGGTCAGGGTCCGGACCTGGGAGTCCAGGGTATCCTTCTCCTTCTCGTCGGATGCGATCCTCCTCTCCAGTTCGGAGATCTCCTCGTAGACGGGTTTCATTCCATCGAGGGTGGCGATCCTGGCGGTCATCGCTTCAACCTCATCCTTCCTGGAGGACATCACCGTATCCTTCTCCGCAAGGGCCTGTCTCGCTTCTGCGAGCACCTTCCCCTCAGATTCCGAGGCTTCCAGCTCCTCCCTCACCTTCGACTCATCCTTTTCCAATGAGTCGACGGTGGTGATCGGGACCTTGAGTCCCTTGACCACGCCGTCGATGGTCCTCATCTCGGTTCTCTTGGATTCGATGGTCTCCGACTTGGACTCCAGTTCCTCCAGTCTCTGCTTCGCGGATCCCAGCTTGTCGAACATGGAGTTGATGTTCCTGCCCCCGGCCATCTGCTGGTTCAGTTCGGCTTTCTTGGAGTCCACCTCCTTCCTCTCGGCCGAGATGGAGTCCATCCTCTCCTTGTCGACGGAATCCTGCAGGGACACGATCCTGAGCATGTCCTCTGCGAAGGAGACGCCATCGGCTTCGACCCTCTCGTCGTGGTACGGGCTGTCCTCGGGGACATCCACCTCATCCATCGCCTGGACGATGTCGTTCTCGGTCTTCGTCCTGGCCTGCCTGGACTCGTTAGACATCTTGGAGAGCTCCTCCTGGAGGTTCTTCACGTACTCCGTGGAGAAGATGGTCCTCATGGTGGTGCCCCTGTCCTTCGAATCCGCGGTCAGGAGCTTCCTGAACTCGCCCTGTGCCAGCATGGCGATCTGCTTCCACTGGTCGTAGCTGATCCCGAGGATCTCCTCCACCTTCTGGACCACCGCCTTGTCCTTCACCAGGGGCGTTCCCCCGGCCCAGGTCATCTCCACCTCGGCGGGAGTTGTGGTGAATCCGGTACCCCTCTTCTTGGGGCGGTCGTACTCCGGGGACCTCCTGATCCTGTACTCCTTGTTCTCGTGTGTGAACACGAGTTCCACGTAGGTCTCGGTGTCGGGGGATGCGAAGTGGCTCCTGATGTTCTTGGAGTCCCTGTCCCCGCTCATCCTGCCGTACAATGCGTATGTGATACCGTCGAAGATGGAGGTCTTGCCCGCACCGGTGTCGCCGGTGACTAGGAACAGTCCCCTGCCTCCGAACTCATCGAAATCTATCACCGTCTTCCCGGCGTAGGGTCCGAATCCGCACATCGTCAGCATCTTGGGCTTCATTCGTCACCGCCTCCCATGATCTCCTCGACGATCGACATCTGGTACTCCGACGGCTCGGTGCCGGTGCACCTCCTGTAGAACTCCTTCAATGCGGATATCGGGTCCATATCCTCATCGGGTGCGACGTCGTCGTCCATCGGGCTCTCGCCGACGGTGGGGGTTGTGAGTCCTATGACGTTGGGGTACACCTCGCGGATGCGGTCCAGGGGGTTGTCGGGGTTGTCCGTCAGGTCCACCTGGTAGTAGTCCTCCCTGTTCGGGTTGGTCTTCCCGGCGGCGATTATGTCCTCGAGGGGTCCGCTGATCCTCTTCAGGTCCCTGAGGGGGACGAGGGGGATGGTGCTGACATTCACCCCATCCTTGCCGACATCCAGGACGGTGACGCTCTTCTCATCGCCGGCCTCTGATACGGAGTACTTCAGGGGGGTTCCGCAGTACCTTCCCTTGGAACCGACGTCCTGGGGTCTGTGGATGTGTCCCAACGCGACGTAGTCGAAATCATCGAAGACGGAGATGTCCACGTTCTCAGTGGTACCGACATACACCTTCTCCGAATCGCATCTTTCAGGATTGACGCCGGCGTTGGTGACGAACTGGTGGGTCACTGCGATCCTCACATCCTCTCCATCGACCAGTTCTGTGTGCGAGATCGCGGATCTCACCGCATCCTCGTAGCTTTCTATCCTATCTTCGGGATGTGCGTTGCGTGCGTGGACAGGCTTGATGAACGGAAGGAGGTAGATTCCCACGGTCAGATCGTCCTTCCTCTGCACATACCTGATCATCTCGCCCTCGTAGCGGCTGACGATGTGGATCCCCTTGGACCTGAACAGCTCGCTTCCGAAGTGGAGTCTGTCCATGGAGTCGTGGTTGCCGCTGATCATGTACGTCTCGATATCCCTCTCCGCCAGTTCGGTGAGGAACCAGTCCAGGATGTTCACCGCCGATACCGTGGAGGATGTTCCGTCATCGAAGATGTCCCCGGCGACGATGAGTCCGTCGATATCCTGTTCCTGTGCCAGGTCCATGAGCTGTCCCAGGATGTGCCTCTGATCCTCCTCAATGGCCGTTCCGCCCAGTGTCTTACCCAGGTGGAGGTCCGGGGTAGTCAGGTA
>CALYUZ010000066.1 GCA_945492685.1 uncultured Methanomassiliicoccaceae archaeon
CCCATGATGCATCCGTCCTTCATGACCGCGATGTGCTCGGCGGCGATGATGTCCTTGCATCCGGTGACGGTGATGATGATATCGGCGACCTTCACGGCGTCGACCATCCTCATGACCTCGAATCCGTCCATCTTGGCCTCGATGGCCTTGATGGGATCGACCTCGGTGACGATGACGGACGCCCCGAGACCCTTGGCCCTCATGGCGACTCCCTTTCCGCACCATCCGTATCCCGCGACGACGAGCCTCTTTCCGGCCACGATCAGGTTGGTGGCGTTCATGAATCCGTCGAATGCGGACTGTCCGGTACCGTACCTGTTGTCGAACATGAACTTCATCTTGGCATCGTTGACATCGAGGACAGGGAACTTGAGTGCCTTGTCGGCTGCCATGGCCCTGAGACGGACGACACCGGTGGTGGTCTCCTCGTTGGCGGCCTTGATGTTGGACAGCTTCTCCTTGCGGGTGGTGTGCGCCATGGCGATCAGGTCGGCACCGTCGTCGATGATGAAGTCGGGGGACATGTCCATGACCTGGTTCAGGTTGCTGTAGTACTCCTCGGAGGACTCCCATTTCTTGGCGAAGACCTCGAGACCGAACTCCTCACGGAGGGCGGTGGCGACGGAGTCGTCGGTGGAGAGGGGGTTGCAGCTGGCAAGGCGGATCTTAGCCCCTGCGTCGGCGAGGGTGACGGCGAGCATACCGGTCTTGGCCTCGGTGTGGAGTGCCATTCCGATCTTGAGTCCCGCAAGGGGCTGCTCGTCGATGAAGCGTTTTCTTATGTCCTTCAGGACCGGCATGTGGGCCTCGGCCCAATGAAGCCTGAGGGAACCCTGTTTCAAAAGGTCGTCCATTCAGTTTCCTCCTTCATCGAATTCGGCCATCAGTGAATCACAGATGCATCTGACGGTCTCGCGACGATTATCCTTGCTGGAATACCCATCCAGTATCTTTAATATTGCTTCGTCGTCGCCACGGAGCTCCTCCACGTAGGAGATCATGTTCTCCAGGGCGCGTGTCATCTCGTCGGAGATGGGCACGGTGGCCGTCCTGGATGTGCGTGAGAGTGGGTTCAGGTCGATGGATATGACCACCTTCCCCATGGACACGAGGGCCTCGGCGCGGTCCCCGTCCTCGATTGGGACGACGATGACGTCGCTGTCGAAGATGCCCTCCTTTGTGCAGAGGGCACGGTCGTGGTTGAGGCCCTGGATCCTGCAGTCGGGATCCCTTCCGAGGACCTCCCCCGCACCCTTCGACTCTAGGTAGGAGATGATCCCCTCCATCCTCTCGGGTGTGCGGTGGAAGAGGTTGACCTCGATCTTCGCCGGAACCGCCTTGGCCAGTCTGATGAGGTTGTCCGCATCCAATGCCGCGGCGTTGCCGTTGATGCACACCACGGGATTCCTCGCCTTCAGGAGGTATGCCGCGGCGACCTTCTCGGCCTCCTTCGCGGGTTCGATGCTCCTCTCGCCCATCAAATAATCATATGCCTCGCCGCGACCGTGGGATATCAGGCCGGTGGGGGTCACGAGACCCTTCTCCACCATCTCTGCCAGACGCTCCCTGGTGACGAGCGACTTGTATCTCGGATGATCTTTAGGAATGTCCACGCGCTCAGATACGAGGGGACCCGTATAAGTGTGTGCATCGACAGTGTTTTAGCAGAGTCGGGTGATGGGGCGGATATGCCGGAAATACGCATCGTGGTCGTCGGACCGAAATACGAGGGCAACGTTGGTGCCATCGCCAGGTCCATGGCGAACTTCAACCTGAAGGAACTGTATCTCGTGAACCCCTGCGAACTGGGGGACGATGCGTACCGCAGATCCAAGCACGGATCCTCCATCCTCGATGATGTCCACATCGTGGACACCCTTGAACAGGCCGTCGAGGGATGCTTCATGGTCGTGGGGACCAGCGGGGTGACCACCAAGGGAGACAGGAACTACACCCGTGTCCCCGTTTCGGTCCGCGAGTTCGCACAGCACTGCCGCGGATACCCCGAGAAGATCGCCGTCGTGTTCGGAAGAGAGGACATCGGACTGCTCCAGGAGGAGCTCAACATGTGCGACGTCCTGATCCACATCCCCACAGGCGACGAGTATCCCATCATGAACCTGTCCCATGCTGCGAACATCGTGATGTACGAGTTCTTCATGGCGGAGGACACACCCCGCAGGCCGGAACCGGCGGATTCCCATGAGAAGAGCCTCATGTTCGACTTCTTCGGAGACCTCCTGGATGCGATCGACTACCCCACCAACAGGAGGGACTCGACGACTGTCATGTTCAGGAGGATGATGGGACGTGCGATCCCCACCAAGTACGAGTACAACACCATCATGGGCGTGTTCGGGGACGCATCGAAGATCATCAAGTACGGCAAATCCTGGGAGAAAAAGGATCAGAAGTGATCGTTCCATTTCACCGAGAGGAACAGCAGGACCTTCGTGTCCTCCCTGTCCTCCCTTTTCACTATCTCCGGCAGGATGCCACTCATCGACACGATGGCATCGGTCATCGACTCCTTCTCGGCGGTTCCGAAACTGGAGCTCACATAGAGTATCAGCTTTCCGGCAGACGGATCCGTCTCGACCATGGGGTTCTCCATGGCCTTCGATACCGCGATGACGGGTTCGATATCGGAAGCATATGCGAATGTGTACACCCTCTGGGAGAACATGCTGAAGAACGGCCCCTCCATGGTACGGTACATGTTCTGCAAAGCGAAAGCGACCGTACGGGAGTAGACCTCCAGGACATTCCTGAACTTTATCGATGGATAGAGGATGTTCAGTGTCTCCACATCGAGTATGAAGGAGCGGTCGGACATGGCGATGATCTCCGGGAGGGCCTCCATGGCCTTCTCGCGACGGGTGGCCTCGAACATCATCGGTATTCCGGATATGGATACGACCTTGCAGCCGCATTCCCTGGCGCATCCCATCACCACGGGCATCATCCCGGTCCCCGTACCTCCGCCGAGAACGGAGAACACCATGGCCACACGTTTACCGGTGAATATCTCCCGGATACGGTCGATGTTCTCGAAGGCTATGGTGCTGGCCAGATACTGGTCTCCGAAACAGCCCTCGACATCATCCGGGACCATCTGGATGGAGCTCCTTGCACTGGAATTGATGAAGAACGTGGGGATGTCCATCTTCCCCTCCGCGTTCTCTATCACACTGGAGGCTCCTCCGCCACACACCACCAGGACGACGTCGTCCATCGGATCATCCCTTGTCGAGACGGCTGCGGATGTAATCGCGCAGGGAGTCACACACCTCGTCGTTTATCAGAACGGGATCCCCGCTGCGGACGAGGGCGCTCATCTCGATGATGCCGTCATCCCTGGGGGATTCGACGATCTCGATGCGGGTCTCCGGAGTGAACCTGTCGCCGATGAAACTATCGACTGCATTGCGGACGGCATCGGACATCGTGGGGAACTCGCCCCTGTAGACAAGTTCCTGAAGGAGACGGATGGTCTCGGCGGGAAGCCTGACGGTCACCTTCTCCATCGTATCCATCCGATATCACCGTTCCATGTGAATAAAAAAGGGGTAAAAGGTTTTGAGTTGCCAGTAGACCAACGTGTTCATCCGAACAGAGCGGAGAGACCGGCTGCGGCCTCCTCCTCGCTGACTGCTTCCTCTTCGGGCTCCTCTGCTGCTGCAGGTGCGTCTGCGGCGGCAGCGGCTCCGGCGGCGGGGGCTGCAACGGCTGCGGGTGCGGCGACTGCTGCACTTGCGATAGCCTCTTTGATGTCAACTCCCTCGAGGGATGCAACCAGTGCTTTGATCTTGGCTGCGTCAGCGTCCACTCCAGCGGCGGTCAGGACTGCGTTGATAGCGTCCTCGGTAATGTCCTTGCCAGCAGAGTAGAGCACCATTGCACTGTAGATATACTCCATTTAATTCAACTCCTTTAAATTTAGCCGAATAATGCACTGAGACCAGCGGCTGCTTCTTCCTCGCTGACCTCTTCTTCTTCCTCTTCCACGCTCTCCGGTGCGGCCTCGGCGACGGGTGCTGCAGCGGGTGCTGCTGCGGCAGCAGAGCTGAGCCTTGCTGCGATGGCGTCGTTGGTGTATCCGCAAGCGGCGGCGACAGACAGCATCTGAGCATCTGCCTTCGCCAGGAGCATGTCGATATTCTCCTTGGTCGGTATCGCGGCTGAGATAGAGAGACCCATGGACTCCCTGAACGCCTTAGCAATGAGCGGTACGATTGTCTCCTTTGTGGGGAATGCAATCGAGACACCGAGTGCGAGGGCGTTGTGTGCAGCCGTAGCGAACATCGTGGAATAGTAGTCTTCGGGTATGTCGAGAACGTCCCTGTGGTAGACGACTCCACCCTCGTAGGCGGACCTGAGGTCCATTCCCACGACCATGGGGAGAATCTCCAGCTTGGGGAGCATTGCTGCGATGGGTCCGGAAATCGGCTCTCCGGACTTCACGAGTGTCGTGTCCTTCTTGACTACGATCTTTCCTGCCTCAATAGCGGCAGGAAGGCCTATTTTCTGAAGCTCTCCGATAATCGGGCCGGGTCCGAACGGGGTCGGTCCCTTGGGTACAACGATATCGAAAGGTGCGAGCTGTCCCTCCTTAGCGGGGGCAGGGGTCATCGTCGCCTCAAGCTTCTTGAAGAGCTTGAAGGGGTCGATGTCTGTTGTGACAATCGCACACTGTCCGTGAACCGCGTCTTTGAGTGCCTCGAGTCCGGGCTTCTCTTTCGCCGCCTCGTCAATGGCCAAGAGCATAAGGTTGTTCTTGGTCATCTTGAGTTTGGCGTGAGCCCTGAGACCTGCCCTCATCGACTGGACCTGCTGACCGGGGATACCCTCCATGTCGACAACTGCGACAACGGGGTACTCGCGCATGTCCTGTACCAGCTCGTTTACCAGATCCTTCTTCCAAGCTGCGACGTGTGCCATCTTTGAACCTCCTTACAGAACCTTCTCCGAGGGTCCCATTGTGGTCTTAACGTAAGCGGAAGCGATGTTGTGCTTTCCCTTCTCGAGGTGGGCCTCAACACGCTTGAGGATGAGGTCGATGTTCTCGGCGATATCCTCTGCGCTCATGTCGACTGTTCCAACGGGTGCGTGGAAGGTCTTCCTGTCTTTCGTCCTGATGGTCACAGACTTGCGGAGACCGTCGATCATCGCTGCAGGGTCTGCACCGGGAGCGATGGGCTTAGGCATCTTTCCGCGAGGTCCGAGAACAGTTCCGAGCCTCTTTCCGACGACGGCCATGAGGGGCGCCTCGGCGATGAAGTAATCGGTGCTGTTCGCGATCTTCTTAGCCTGTTTCTTGTCGTCTGCGATCGCTCCGAGTTCCTCGGGGGTGATCACGAGATCGGCCACGTCTTTGGCTTTCAAGGCTAGTTCGCCACCACCAATGACACAGACCTTGACTGCCTTTCCGCGACCGGCAGGGAGGATGATATCCTCGGTGATACGGTTCTTCGGAATGGTCAGGTCGACATCTGTGAGATTGATGGCCAACTCAACCGTCTCAGTAAAATTGCGCTTCTTCGCACTCTCGAGTGCTTTCTGCACGGCCATTACGGTTGGTTTTTCTGCCAATACAATTCCTCCTCGTAGTACGAGCGAGTCTTTGTGACTCTCCTACAAGTGAACCTTGCTACCACCATCTTATATTTAAACCTATACGTAGGCGCGCGTCGCGCATATATTGGAGGCATGGAAAAACGGTCGGATACGGGTGATTTCCCCATGATAATCGCCTCGGGATCGGG
>CALYUZ010000067.1 GCA_945492685.1 uncultured Methanomassiliicoccaceae archaeon
GAGGTCGAAGGAATCGGATCTCCTGATCTCATATCCCCTGACCAGAAGCTCATCCGAAACGGAGGGCCACACTATCCTCCCCACATACCTCTTCTTCTTGCCGTGGGTGAACAGCGGTTCCAGGAGCTTCTCGAACTCCAGTGTCCCACCGTCCCGGGAGTAGCGGTCGGCCATCCTGTTCCCGAACTCCACCGCACCCTCGAGGTTGTGCTCGGGCGACTGCATGAAGACGGAGTCGGTGTCGGAGTAGATCACGGGTATGCCCTCGGATTCCACCTCCTCGATTATCCCCTTGACGTTGGCCCTGGCGAAGGATGTGATCGCGGCACCGATGCTCTTGTCGGTGAACCTGTAGAAGGATGAGGCGAACACTCCGTAGAATGTGTTCATCAGCACCTTCACCGCGGCCTGGAGACCGTCCAGATAGTGGTACTCGTGCCTGTCCTCGGTCTGCTTCATCCTCCTTTTGATGCTGTCCCTCTCATCCATGAGGTTGGTCAGGATGGTCGGGAGGAGTCCGACCCTCCTCTCCTTGGACATGAACCTCGCCCCGGAAGGTGATACGATCTCCCCGTCGGGACAGAGCGTGGTGAAGCAGATGTTCTTCGCGATGATCAGCGAGGGGTACATGGATTTGAAGTCCAGGACGCAGACCCAATGGTAGAGTCCGGGGGTCATGGTGTGCACATATCCTCCCTCGATCTGGTCGGAGCTGGAGAATCTGCCCTTGGTCATGGGGACGCCGATCTTCCCTCTGTCCGCGGCACGTATGAGCAGTGAATCCGCCAATTGGGAGGATCCGGACGTCATGACGTCCTCGATAGTGAGTTTCGACACGGCCGCCAGGTCCATGTCCTTGCGCAGGGTCCCGACCTCCAGCAGGATCCTGAGTGCGAGTTCCGCATCCTTCAGACAGTATCTCAGAACCTTCTCCCTGTCCTTGGACCATTCGTCATCCATGTACTTGGGGTCCACATCCAGCTTCTGCTCTCCGAGGAGCTGCAGCGATACCGCGTTCAGTGTCTCCTGCTTGGGTCTGAGCTCCTTCTTCACGGCCCACCAGGCATCGCATATCAGACGGCCCTTGACCCTCCAGAACCTCTCGCTGACGATGCGGGGCTGTCCTCCGTCCCTTCCCCAGGGCAGGGCATCCTGCATCTTGTTGGCCTTGGCCCTCTCCATTATCTTGCGGATGTCGTAGTTGTCGATGTTGTAGCCGGTGATGACGTCGGGGTCTTCTTTCTTTATCAGTTCCCCGAAGGCTGTGATGATCTCCCTCTCGGTGCCGACGATCGGTTCGCATTCCCTGATGTCGCCGTCCTCGCCCACCACCGCGCATATGGTGTAGATGAACTCGTGTTCGATGCTGTTCTCTATGTCGAATGACAGGATCCTGAGTCCCGGGTCGAAGGAATCGATGTTCTCGAAGGAGGACATCTCGATGACGAGATCGGTGTTGTACTGTCCCTCGGTGACATCACCCGTCACACGGATGCAGGAACCCATGTCCATGTCGTAGAAGAACCTGTGATGGAACGTGATGTCCGCGGATAGGACGTCATGTCCCGCCTTGCGGAACCTGTTCCTGAAGTCGGTGACCTTCCATGGATTCCTCAGGGTGACCTTGAGGACGTCGTGCATCTCGGACTTGTAGAGGAGCCTGTCCCTCTCGGTGGAGACCACCTCGGGGTCCTTTCTCAGGATATCCTCCATCCCCTCCCTGGGGTCCACCGCATACAGGTAGGGGAGGTACCCCCTGCACAGTATGACCACGGACTCCTTGGTGCGGGTCCTTCCGAAGAGCTCGATGACCGGTTCGTCCCCGATGGTTATCGAGGATGCGCTGATCAGTCTGACGTCCCAGGTTCCCATGGCAGATCACTTGTTGGCCACGATCCTTATGACGTCCCCGTCCTGGAGCTCGTAGTCTGCTCCGACGGTGCGCTTGGTGCGTGCGTTGACCGCCCTGATGAACTTGTCCCCCAGGTCGGAGTGGATGCGGTATGCAAGGTCCTTGGCTGTGGATCCGCGGGGTACCAGGAAGGCATCGGGCAGGACCCTTCCGAAGTGGTCGGTGAACTTGTTCTCATCCTCGACGGGATAGACGGTGATGAGGTCCAGCATCTTGAACGCGGCATCCTCTATGCATTTCTGGATCCCGGTTCCGCCGTACTTCTTCATGTTCTCGGCCATGTAGTCCAGCGCCTTTTTCTGTCCGTCGCTGACCTTCACGCCGTCCTTGATCCTGAATCCGGGGTCTCCGGGGGTGTATTCGATGAGTCCTCCGGCGGCCGC
Source organism: uncultured Methanomassiliicoccaceae archaeon (assembly GCA_945492685.1). Taxonomy (GTDB): domain Archaea; phylum Thermoplasmatota; class Thermoplasmata; order Methanomassiliicoccales; family Methanomethylophilaceae; genus Methanoprimaticola. Next base: position 2,296 of record CALYUZ010000067.1, read on the forward strand.
CTTCTTCAGTGCGAGCTCAGTCTCCGCCATGGTGACGACGCACATGTCGTTCACGGACTCGACCCTCTCGATGTTCCCCTCGGGTGCGATGTCCGCCTTGTTCATGGCGGCGATCATGGGTTTCGCGTTCTTCCTGATCTCGCAGCACAGCTGGAGCAGGATGTCGTCATCCCATTTGGTGGGATCCTCGGGGAGGGGTACCACGCGGAGTGCCTCCTTGATCTGCGCCTCCGTGACGTTCAGTCCGGCCAGCCTCTCGTGGAGGATGAGCTCGGGCTTGCTTCCCTGCATCCTCGCCTGTCTGGCGATCTTGGAGAATCCGTTCTTGATGATCTCCCTCATCCAGCACTCGATCTCCTTCCTGAGGAACAGGATGTCCTCGGCAGGGTCGTGGGAGCCGGGTGTGCCGGGGTTGCCCTCGATATCGGTGGATCCGCTCACGTCCACCACGTTGATCAGGGCATCCGCCTGTCTGAGGTCGTCCAGGAACTTGTTCCCCAGTCCCTTCCCCTGCCACGCGTCGGGGACCAGTCCCGCCACGTCCAGGAGTTCCACGGGTACCATCCTGGTCCCGTCCACGCAAAGCGAGTTGTGCGGAGTGCATGTGACGCCCAGCTGCCTGCAGGGGCATGGTGTGCGTACATAGGCGACACCCTTGTTGGGCTCGATGGTCGTGAAGGGATAGTTGGCTATCTCGACCGGGGCCATGGTTGCGGCTCCGAAGAAAGTCGATTTTCCAACGTTCGGTTTCCCTACTATTCCAATCTGCATGTGATCGACCGAGATGATATCCCTACACCTTTATGGGATTACCGTCGGTCCGGAGGAGCTCCCCGAAGGGGTGGGTCCTCATCTGCGGCGGATGTTGCCGTAGATCTTGTCCATGAGTGCGTTGAGTTGGGCCATCTCCTCATCCGACAGTCCCTTCAGGGCCCTCTGTCCCGCATTGGTCCCCTTCTCACCGACCCTCTTCCACACCTCCGTACCCAGCGGTGTGAGTGTGACGATCCTGGCACGGGCATCCTCCTCATCGACTGCGGTCTCCAGGAAACCTCCTTCGACCATCCTCTCGACGAGCATCCTCGCCGCCTGATGGCTGATCTCCATGTTCTCGCCCAGGTCCGTGATCCTGCACCTGGGTGTTGCGGCTATGAAGAGCAGTGCGGAGGATTGGGTGGATGTGACCCCTATGTCCGACAGGTCCGAATCCCTCTCGGAGATGAGCCTCTTCCCGACCTTCTGCACCTTCCTGATCAGTTCGAGATGTGCGTCCATGATATCACTCGGTCATCCTCTCGGAGCTCTTGTCCCCCGGGACTAGAATCTCGGTGAGACGGGTGAACTTCTTGAGGTATGTGCGTGCGATGAATCCGACCAGCAGCGCGCTGATGATCGTTCCCTCGCGCACACCACCGAGGGTTCCCAGGCCTATAAGGCCTATGATTGCGGCGATGATGACCATCGTCATATCGGATGTGATACGGACCTTCCCGTAGTCCTTCTTGACCTTCAGGGTCAGGGCGTAGACGAACCCGTCACCGGGCACCATCACCACGTTGGCGATGATCTGCAGGTACACTCCGACGGCGAGGATGCAGCACCCGACGATCACCGACAGGACCCTCAGCACGTACATCTCCGGCAAGAACCAGGACATGCAGTACATGGCGAAGTCGATGAAGTATCCGAAGATGAACGACACGCCTATCTGCAGTATGATGTTGAACCTGTCCGCCTCCTTCCCGAGCATGACTAGCTGCAATGCGACCAGGAGTATGCTGTACAGAATGGTCCAGTTACCCAAGGTGAGTGATGGGAAGATCATCGACAGGCTGTAGGGGATGGATGTGATCGGTGATGTCCCGAGGGAGGCCTTGGTGATCACGGATATACCGAAGGAGATCACCATGAGTCCGCACAGGAAGATGAGGTAGCGTCTTACTAGGTGGTCCTTCATGACGTGTGCTTGATGCAACACGTTGTATTTTATTCCCGCCTATGGTCCGGCTTCACTGACGTGATCTGACGATCGCATCGGCTATCTCGCCGATCTCGGCGGGACGGAGATGCTCGATCCTCTCATCCAGGTATGGGATCTCGGCTCCGGGGACGATCATGCCGGCGGATTTCAGTGCGGTGCCGATCTTCTTCCTGCGGTGGTTGAATGCGACCTCCGTGACCTTGAAGAAGACCTTCTCGTCCAGAACATCGAACGGTGCCTTGCGAGGTGTGATGCGGACCAGTGCGGAATCGACCTTGGGGCGGGGGTTGAACCTGGATGCCGGGACGGTCTCCATGATTTCGCAGTCTGCGCGGTAGAACAGGTTCACGGTCAGACGCGAGTAGTCGGGGCTGCCCACATCGGCGACCATGCGGTCCGCGAACTCCTTCTGGACCATGACGACGGCCGTCCTGAATCTGTGGTCCAGGAGCTTGAATATGATCGGTGTGGAGACGCTGTAGGGCAGGTTGCTCACGAAAACGTCGAACTCTGGGAATCCGGCCTTCACGGCATCCGCATGGATCAGTTTCAGTCTGTCACCGTAGGTCTCGGTGATGTAGTTCGCCAGGATGTCATCGATCTCGATGCATGTGACGTCGTCTGAGACCTCTATGAGCCTGCGTGTGAGGATACCGAGTCCGGGACCCACCTCCAGAACCCTGTCGGTTTTTTCGATCCCGGCGTAACCGATGTGCCTGTCGGCCACACGGTCGTCTATCAGGAAGTTTTGTCCCTTGCTCTTCTTGGGGACGATGCCCGTATCGGCGATCAGCCTGCCGGTCTCGTTCATCTCGACACGAACAGGTAGCGCTTCCTGTCAGGGTCCTCGATCTCGAGGACGATGCGGGCGGCGATGAGCTTCTCGGGGTTCTTGACGCCTGTCCTGGCTGCGAGGTCTGCGAAGTCCTTGAAGGGCTCCTTCTTCCTCTCGTCGAGGATGGCGGTCATGGACTTCTTTCCGAGTCCGGGGAGTTCCTCCAGCAGGTGCTTGCGCATGCTGATGGCCTCCGCCTCGTTGAAGAACCTGATGAACCTGGGCTGGTTGGCCATCACGATGTCGGTGACCGCATATTCCAGCTCGGCGACCGCGTTGTTGTTGAGGTCCTTGAAGTTGACACGTCTCTTCACGTGGTCGATGACGTCGCGCTTGACCTCGGCGGTGTCCTTGCCGATGAACACACGGTCTCCGATGTTGATGACCGCGTTCGCCTTGGGGACGAGTTCGAAAAGTTTGAACTCCTCGTCCCCGAGGGCGTAGCATACAGGCTCCTTCTTTGCGAATCCGCCTCCGGGGAGACCCTGTGGCAGATAATCTAGAATATAGGCGTACTCTTCCAACGGGATCCCTCCGATGGGAATCAGAGATATTTCGCGACGATGTCGATGATCTCGTCGATCTTCGCGTTGCCGAGTACGATCCTCTCTTTCGAGAAGATTGCGCGGACATCCTCCGGATACTGGG
>CALYUZ010000068.1 GCA_945492685.1 uncultured Methanomassiliicoccaceae archaeon
CGTGTCGTTCTGCTCGGTCATCCCGGAGAGGAGACCGATGTTAGGAAAATCTACGGCATGGATGAGTAAACAGGGGGCGAACCCCCTTTTTTGAAGTTTCAGAAGTGGATGATGCCCTTCGCGGCCAGGTAGACGATGACCACGATGTGAAGCACCAGGAATACGTAGACCAGTTTGAACTTGAGCTTCCTGGTCTTGTGCCTGGCGACCTGCATCCCCGCGACCGCACCGAATGGTCCGAGAAGCGCACAGAGGAGGAGTGTAGACTCCTTGGTCCTCCATTTGTCCTTCTGTGCCTTGCGTTTGTCCCAGATGTACATCATGAACGCGAAAACGTTCAGGATGATGTAGACGAGAAGGATGAGCGTGAGGCTCATACGATCACAGTCTCTTGATGAATTCGTCCACCGCTGCGGGGAAACCCGCCTCGTTCATCTCCTCCGCCTTCTTGTTGAAGTATACTGCATCGGAGATTCCGAAGTCATTGGAGACGGTCTCGCACTGTCTGTCTCCCTTCTCATCGTTGTACATGCAGGAGATGAACAGGAAGAGCTTCTTACCGGCGAGGCTCTCCTTGTTGTTCTCGATGAACTCCTTCACAGGCTTGTAGGGCTTGCCGGCGTGTATCCCCGTACCGAAGATGATCTCATCGAAACCCGAGACATCGATCTTGGTGATCTCCTTGAGGTTGAATATCTCGGCGCCAATGGACTTCGCAATGTACTCTGCGAGTTTCTTGGTGTTCTTCGTCATTCCAGTTGCGTAGATTACAGCTTTTCCCATCCTGTTCATCTCCGTTTGTATCGTTTGCTTATCAGAGCTTGTTGGCGATCTCCTCGGCCTTTGCCTGGAACTCCGCGTTGTCGGCGAAGGCTCCGTTGGTGGCCTCGGTGTAGATCAGCTGACCAACAATCTCCGACTTGAAAAAGTTAGCCATGATGTTGGACATGCTGTTGACCATGTTCTCGGCACCGGCTCCGGATCCTGCGGTGACTACGATCGCGACCTTCTTGGGAGTGATGGTGGGCTGGAAGTCGGGTCCGACGAATCCGTACAGCCTGTCCTCGAATGTCCTGTACTGTGCACAGGGCTGTCCGAAGTAGTCTGCTGCGGAGAGGATGAGTCCGTCGGCCTCTGCGACTGCATCGAGGACGGGTGTGAGGGAGTCCTTCCTGATGCACTTTCCCTTCTTCTTGCATCCCATGCATGCCTGGCATCCGGTGAGGTTCTCGAGCTTGTTGATGTAGAATGTCTCGACCTCGTTTCCGTTGGCTTTGGCGACCTCGGTCATCTTCTCGACGATTGCGTTTCCCTGGCCTTTGGCCCTGGGGCTTGATACGATGGCAACGATCTTGCTCATATTGATCGATACCAAGCAGTATCATTTTGATATTAATATGTTATTACAAAAGGTAATTAAATATCAATATGATACTAAAATTCATGAAAGAGATCGAACACAGGGTGAACTGCGCCATCGATGCCACCATGTCGGTGATTGAAGGCAGATGGAAGGGAACTATCCTGTGCATGCTGTTCAAGAACGGTAAGATGAGGTTCTCGGAACTTCAGAAGGACATAGGGGAGATAACCTCCAGGATCCTGACAAAACAGCTGAAGGAGCTGGAGGAGGACGGGATGCTCCGCAGGGATGTAGATACCCGCGGGAAGATTAAGGTCGAATATTCCCTGACCGAACGCGGGATGTCCATCATGCCCGTCCTCTACAGTATGGCCGAATGGGGAGCGAGGAACCAGTTCGTCCAGGTCATCGTCCCCAAATCGGAAGAGGCGGAATCATCCGCTTAAAGTCTTCACCAAGACCCTGCGTCTGCGGGGGCCGTCGAACTCGCACAGGTATATCCCCTGCCAGGTACCGAGAACAGGCTCCCCGTCGGAGACTATGACCGTGGTGGAGGGGCCGACACAGCTTGTGCGAAGATGAGCATGGGAATTGCCCTCTGCATGTCTGTACTCCTCCCTTATGGGGAACGCTTTGTCCAGACCATAGAGCATATCCCTCTGGACGTCCGGGTCCGCATTCTCGTTGACCGTGATGCCTGCCGTGGTGTGCATGGAGAATATGACACAAATTCCATCCTTCACACCGCTCTTGCGGATGCACTCTCTGACCTTGGAGGTGATGTCCGTCATGCTCGTCTTGCCGGTATCGACCTCGATGATCTCGTATCCTGACATGGTCGGTGCATCTCCCAGAAGGTAAAAAGCCCTAACCGAAACGGATGACCCTCACGTCCTTTATGTACGGGCAAGCCTTCGCCTCCATGGGGAGAAAGAATGGCTTACGAGGTAACACTCATAGAAGCCGACAGGACAGCGGAGCTTCTGAAACGCTGTTCGTCGATGAACTATTACAGCTCGAAGGCCGACATCAACGGTGTCTGCGTGGAGCTGTTCACAGACAACAAAGACTACCTGGACATGTGGACCGACAACTTCTACCATATGTCCGACAGGGTGAGGTCTCATGCACGCATCTACTGCCTCGAAGAGGAGGGGACAGACCTGCATGTGGAGTACGACCTGTCATCCCATCTGGTCTTCCTCTTCAACTTCGACTATTACGGATGGATAAAGAGCATCGCATTGGGAGTATCGGGAAACATCCTCGAGGAATCCCATGGAATATACTCCGTGCACGGTGCGGCACTGGACATCGATGGTGCAGGAGTGACGTTGATCGCTCCGTCCAAGACCGGTAAGACCACACAATCCTGGGGTCTGCTCAGGATGCCTAACTCCCACCTGATATCCGATGACTGGTATTTCGTGAAGATCGGCGGTGGAAGGCCAATGATCTCCGGTTCCGAGAAGAACTGCTACATCGATGCGGACATAGGGGATGTCTGGGAGGAGTACAAACCACTCGTGACATGCGTGAGGTTCGACAACAAGGGACGCGGAATCGGCAACGTGAGATGGGTCGCCGGAGAGGGTTCCGTGATAGAGAGGACTGCGATGAGGAACATCATCCTTCTCAAGAGGGACAGGGAGGACCCTGAGGTGGTCCGCAGACTCGACACCGACGCCGCCTTGGGATATCTGAAGGAACATGACTTCTGCAACCCACATCAGCTGGTGAGGGATGAGAGGCACATCGCCATCCGCACTGAGTTCTTCAGGAGGTATCTGGAAAGCTGCAGGGTGTACATGGTGAACACCATCTGCACCGCTACCGAGACCCAGGATAGGATAAGGGCGATCCTAAGGGAGAGCAACTGACATGAAGATCAGCATGCCAGAGATCCCCGGGATAACATCGGAGAAGGGGTTGGACTCCAGTTTCAAGAAGGTCAGGGCCTCCAATGTGGAGAAGGAGCATATGAATCTCACCGTCGTGAAGTCGGTGGTCATGATCCTGATCCTGAGCCTGGCCATGTTCCTGGTGATAGTCGCCATCAACGACGTGTGGTCATTCGGCGATTACATGAACAACATCTTCTGCAACACCATAGCCCTTGTTTTCGTGGTGGTGTTCCTGGACACACTCGTGTCCAGCAACAAGGAGGGTAGGAAAAAGCGCGAGGAGGCGAGGACCATCCTCCGCCACAACCGCATAATCCAGCCTGACATTGATATGTACCTTGTGAGGAAGAACATGGTCGTCACCCCCAACGGCAAGAACGTCAGGAAGTTCCAGATCGATTCACAGTTTTCCATCCAGGATATGAGGGACATGTACGGTCCGTCCGAACTGGTGTCCGATGTGGGGATCTCCAAGATCAGGAGATACGCCTATTTCCAGAAACAGCTGAAGAAAGACTTCGAGAACCTCGTCGAAGGTGTGGACTTCACCCACTACCCCGAGATCGCCGAGGCGGCCATGAAGTACATCAACGCCACATCCTATGGGGAAGCCGCATTGGATGCGGTGGTCGGATACGAGGATTCCAAGGCGGGCACCAGGAGCATGAGGGTCATGGTCGTTGGGATGATGAAGGAAGAGCCTCTGGACGGCAGGTTCATGGACGCCAATCCCACGATGAAGAACATCTACCTGGTCCACCAGATGATCAACGACCAGGAGAAGGCCGTCTCAGACTATATCAGACTCATCGGTGCCCTTGAGGATGAGAATCCTTCCGAGAAACGTAGCAACACCGATTACGAGTGAACCTCAGAAAACGAACGGGAGCGGATGGTCCACAGTCAGCGAGTCCTCGGTGACCTTGCAGTCGAAGACAAGGACCTTCACTCCCTTCTTGACGGCATACTTCAGAGCCTCGCCGAACTCTCTGTGGGTGTCGTAATTGGGCGTGACGCATTTCGTCCCCTCCATCTGCACGATGAAGGCGATGTATGCATCATAACCATCATCGACGGCATCCGCCAACCCGTATACATGCTTCATCCCCCTTTCGGTGGGTGCATCTGGGAACCTACAGACCCCTCCGTTCTCTAAAGTGACGCCTTTGACCTCCACGAATGCCTCCCTCTCACCCGTATCTATGTGGAAATCGAAACGGGAATCTCCGTATTTGCGTTCAGGGTGAACGACAGGCGATCCCCCGAACAGACCGGAAACGGGTATGAACTCCTGGAAGACCTTGTTCGGTGCCATGGTGTCGATATTGATCAACATATCTCCCTTGTATGCCGCGATCAGATCGTAACGGGTCCTCCTGTCGGGATTATCCGAACCCACGAGTATGACCTTGGTCCCCGGGATGAGGATCTCCCTGCACCTACCGGTGTTCTTGACATGAACGTTCTCCAACCTATCTCCGATCTGGACGATTGCAATGAATCTGTTCGGACGGGCGACGAACGTGGCCTCGATCACATCACCGTAGTGCATGGAGCGTAATCCATGATGTACTTCAAATACGAGTCGGAGGATGGAGTCCACATGTCCCCATACTTCACCCTTGACGACATACCGCCCGAGGAGATCATAGTCCTTGACACTGAGACCACCGGCCTCGAAGGTGCACCCAAGGACCTCGTCGTGGACATCGGAATGACAAAGGTGAACCTACACAGGGGAACGGTCGAGGATGTGTACTCCTCCGTTCTGGGATACGACGTGGACTCCTGGGATGACTACCACAGGAATGCTTGGATCTTCCAGAACACAGACATGACACTCGACATGGTGGCTGAGGCCCCTCCGGCCATGAAGGTCATAGAGGATGTCCGCAGGATACTCAAGGGGAAGGTCGTCACCGCATACAACATCGCATACGACATGGGGAAGTTCCTGTACCATGAGCCGTGGAATCTGAAGGGGACATTCACGGAATGCGGGGATATAATGCTCGCAGCAAAGGATGTCTGCAAACTGCCCAGCCAATACTACGGCAGGTCCTATAGGTATCCCAAACTTGACTACGCCTATTCGCATATCGTGAAAGACGACCCCGCGGGGATACATGGACAACAGGACCACAGGGCATTGTCGGATGCACGGATGGCGTCATACCTGATGATACAGATGTACAGGGACCATGACTATCACATCTGATAGTTCTGATTCCATCGATAATAATGTGTCATCCTATAGGGATTGTCCATATATCCATGAAGTTTTCTGGGAAACCATTTTAAAGGCTCCCCTATTGGTTCAACCATGGTGAGACTTCACTTCCTCAATGAGAAAGGCTGGGAGCTTCCCGACTTCTACGATTGTGGTCCGAAGGACTTCGAGAGTGAGAAACATGCCCTCGAGATAGTCGCAGATGCACTGTCTCACACAAT
>CALYUZ010000069.1 GCA_945492685.1 uncultured Methanomassiliicoccaceae archaeon
GGGCGTCATCGATGATGCCGGCGTTCAGACCGCCAACATCGTCATCGCCATCGGCTCCATCATCGGGGCAATTGTGTATTTCAAATATGGATCATCCGTTCGCAGTGGATCCGTTTCTGCTAAGATCGACATCCTCGGCGGATTCGTCAACGCTGTTGGAATCGTGACGATCATCGGCGGTATCTTCACATTCGTCGCAGGCTTCGTCGGATATGAGGGTGGAATCGCTTCCGGCATCATCAGCGTCATCCTCGGTCTCATCCTCTGCTGGTGTGGAAAGAAGATTAACGATGGAAAACAGACCACTGTCGACAAGATCATCTGGATCATCCTGCTGGTCATCTTCATCATCGAGCTTCTCCTGAACATCGTTGCACTGATCGGATTCCCCATTGGAACCATCCTCGGAATCTGTGGAATCATCATCTACATCTTCATGCTCACTCTTCTCTTCGATGGCGAAGTCAAGAAAGAGATGGGAATGTAAGCGTTTCACATCAAGATCCTGAAACCCTTTAGCAAACCCCTTTCCTTTGTTACCCACGTTTCTCTATATATTCTACGGAACAGTCGGGAAATTATCGGCATCCTTTATATTACCCAGAAGGCAGATTCACATCCGTGGACAGAGCAGTAATCGAAACGGCAGACCGCATCAGGGACATGACGATCCGCGGTGCGGGCAAGATCGCCAGGGCAGGGGCAACCGCACTGGGCGACATGGCTAGGAACCATTCCGGAGGCACCTTGGAGGATTTCAGGGAGGAGCTCTCCGCTGCATCCAAGGTCATCCTGGACTCGAGACCTACGGCCGTATCCCTCTGGAACGGGGTTCATGCGACCGTGAAGGGGGTTGACGAGGCCAAGACCCTGGATGATGCCGTCCAGACGGTGATATCCAATTCAGAGGATTTCGTCAGGCGCTCACTCGGAGCGGTGGAGACCATCGCCAGGATCGGTGCCAAGAGGATCTCCGATGGGGACACCATCATGACCCACTGCAACAGCAGTGCCGCCCTCGGGGTGATAAAGGAGGCACACAGGCAGGGCAAGGACATAAAGGTCTTCGCAACCGAGTCCCGTCCCTGGAGGCAGGGCATCCTGACGGTCAACGACCTCGCGAAGGCGGGGGTGGACGTCACCATGATAATAGACAGCGCCGTCCGCACGGTCATGAGGAGGACCGACAAGGTCTTCGTCGGGGCCGACACCATCACATCCCACGGGGCACTCATCAACAAGGTGGGCACATCCCAGCTCGCCCTTGCGGCGAACGAGGCCCGTGTTCAGTTCTACGTTTGCAGCGAGACATACAAGTTCTCGCCGATGACCCTCTTCGGTGACATGGTCACCATAGAGGAGAGGGACATCTCCGAGGTCGTCAGGCCCGGGGAGATCCCCGATTCCGTAAAGGTGTTCAATCCCGTCTTCGACAGCACGCCCGCCAAGTACATCGATGCCATAATCACCGAGCTCGGGATGATATCACCCGGCTCCGTCTACGACATCATGGTCAGGCAGTTCGGGGACTCGCTTTTCAAGGAGTGATCAGACATGGAAAACTACTCGTATCTCCACCTGGGGGAGCCCGCGGATCCCGACAGGTACGTCATCTGCAAATACCGCGTATCCACGGACCTTCCCATGGAGAAGGCCGCAGAGGCCATAGCAGCGGAGCAGTCCACGGGAACATGGACAGGCATCTCCACACTGGACAGCTCCATCTTCGAGAGGCTCGGTGCCAGGATCATCGACATCACCGGCGACATGGTGACGGCGGAGTTCCCCGTGGACGACTTCAGCATCGAGGTGGGTTCCGTGCCCCAGATCCTCAGCGTCATTGCGGGGAACCTGTTCGGACTCGGTGCCCTGAACGGTGTCAGGCTGGAGGACGTCACATTCCCCAAGGAGATAACCTCGCAGTTCAAGGGTCCCAAGTTCGGTGCCGAGGGCATCAGGAAGGCCCTCGGACGTCCCGAGAAGCCCCTGGTCGGAACCATTGTCAAGCCGAAGATCGGACTGTCTCCGGAGAAGACCGCTGAGTACGTTTACGAGGCGGGTTCGGGAGGACTCACCAACTCCAAGGACGACGAGACCCTGGTGGACCAGCCGTTCTGCCCCATCCAGGACAGGACAGTGAAGGTCGCAGAGGCTCTGGACAGGCTGGAGGAGGAGGGCCACCTGATGCTCCATGCCATCAACGTCAGCACCCGCGGTGACAAGATCGTGGAGCTGGCCGAGAAGGTCCAGTCCTGGGGTGCGAGGCAGATCATGGTCGATGTGATCACCTGCGGTTTCGGTGCCGTCCAGGCCCTCGCCGAGGATCCGTCCATCAAGGTCCCTATCCATGTGCACCGTACGATGCACGGTGCGTTCACCAAGGACCCCCACCACGGAGTGGCCATGCTCCCGCTGACCAAGCTCGTCCGTATGTGCGGAGGGGATGCCCTTCACATCGGTACCCTCGGTGTCGGAAAGATGTCCGCGGGCGCCCATGAGGACAGCAACCTGGTGGCCTGTCTCGGTGATGATGTCCCCTACAAGACGGTCATGCCCGTGTGTTCCGGAGGGGTCTATCCCGGAATCGTGGGGTCGATAATCGAGCGTTCCGGATTCGATGTGCAGATCCAGGCCGGCGGAGGCGTTGCAGGGCATCCCGACGGAGTCAGGGGAGGTGCCAAGGCCATGTGTCAGGCCGTCGATGCCGCATTCAACGGCATACCCGCATCCGAGTACGCCAAGGACCACAGGGAGCTCGCCCTTGCCCTGGAGAAGTGGGGATCGAGATGAAGCTCGAGGCCAGGTTCTGTGACGTGGACTCCTCGGAGCCCATGGTCCTTCTCCATGACGATGATTGCGTGGAGATCGGTGTCAAGGAGAACGACCGCGTGAGCATCACCGGCAAGAGGACCATCGTCGCCCTCGTGAGCAGGTCGGACACCCTCGTCGAGAGAGGTGTCGTCCTGATGCATCGCAGCCTCATGGACAGGTGCGGCGTCGATGACGGTGATGTCGTGAATGTGCAGTTCGCACCCAAGCCCGATTCCGTCAGGTCCATCCGCAGGAAGATGGACGGGGAGAAGCTGGAGAGGGACGAGATCCGTGCCATCGTGGAGGACATCCTGGAGAACAGGCTGTCCAAGATCGAGATCTCCGCCTGGCTCACCGCCCTGTACATCAATGAGATGGACATCGACGAGATCGCCGACTTCACCATCGCCATGGCGGAGACGGGTGATATCATCAAATTCGACAGAGAGCCCGTGTTCGACTTCCACAGCCTTGGCGGCATCCCCGGGAACAAGATCACGCCCATCGTGGTTTCCATCGTGGCATCCGCCGGGATAATGATCCCCAAGCTGTCGTCCCGTGCCATCAGCAGCGCATGCGGTACATCGGATTTCGTGGAGGTCTTCTGCGACGTCCTCATGGATGCCGACAAGCTGAAGAGCGTGTCCGAGGAGGTCGGCGGTGTGTTCGCATGGGGCGGAGGGATGAACCTCGCACCCGTGGACGACATGGTCATCAGGATAGAGCATCCCCTCGGCATCAACCCCCGTGCGCAGATGCTCGCATCGATCATGAGCAAGAAGGTCGCCGTGGGTGCGACCCATCTCCTGGTGGACATCCCCACCGGTGCCGGCACCAAGGTTCCGACACTGGACGTTGCCAGGGCCTATGCCCGTGACCTCATGGATCTGGGTGAGAAGATCGGCATCCATGTGGAGTGCGCCATCACCTATGCGGACCAGCCCGTCGGAAACGCCGTGGGTCCCGCACTGGAGGCCAGGGAGTGCATCAGCATCCTGGAGGGTGAGAAGCATCCCGCCAGCGTCATCGAGAAGGCATGCGAGTGCGCGGGGATCATCCTGGAGATGGCCGGGATACCCAACGGTCCCGTGAAGGCCAGGGAGATCCTGGACTCCGGAGAGGCCCACAGGAAGTTCCTGGAGATCGTCGCTGCACAGGGAGGGAACCCCGAGCTTAGGTCCGAGGACATTAAACCCGGGATCTACCATGAGGACGTCGTCTCCACCAAGTCCGGATACATCCACAACATCCACAACAAGGATGTGGTGGCCATCGCCAAGGCCGCTGGTGCCCCCAACGACAAGGGTGCAGGGCTGATCATCCATCTGAAGAAGGGTCAGAGGGTGGAGGCCGGTGATGTCCTGTTCACCATCTACGCCGACAACGAGGCCAAGCTCAAGCGTGCGAGGGAGACCGCCATCAAGTACCCCCCGATGGACATCGAGGGGATGCTCCTGAAGAGGGTCTCGTCCACTCCCGTGAGGAGATGACCCGGAAACTCATATTCACGGTGGACCTGGACCGCGATGTCAACTTCCCCATGGAGGGGAGCGTTGCGGCCGGTTCCATCGACCGGGGGGAGGGCACGTCCCCCCGCTTCTCATCCGCCGACAGGGGATTGGATGTTCTTCTCGATGTCCTGGACGATGTCGGGATGAAGGCCACCTTCTTCGTGGAGGGCAGGACGTCGGAGGTCCTGGACCTCTCCCGCATATCCGGTCACTGCATCGGATTCCATGGATACGACCATGAGGACCTCACGGGAGCATCCACGGGTGTCGTGTTCGATGATGACGGGCTGAAAGGGATCCTCAGGAGGGGATTCGATGCCGTATCGGACAACGTGTCGAAACCGGTCTGCTTCCGTGCACCATACATGTCATGCGATGACAGGGTCCTGAGGGCCGTCTCGGAACTGGGTATAATGCATGATTCCTCCGTCTATTCCACGGTAGGTGCCCAACCGTACCCTGTTTCCTTCGGCATCACCGAGCATCCGGTACCCAAGGGAAAGGACGTCAACGGGAAGACCATCGCCGCGTACCTTTGGCCGATGCATGAGGGAAAACGCCAACCCGAGGATTACATCCGCATGGCCTCTGAGGTGGAAGATGGTGACCACATGATCGCCACGCACACTTGGCACATGGTCGAGAGAAGGGAAGGCGGACCTCTGGACGACAGGGAGATCTCCCTCAACGCATCCAGGGTCCATGATGTTCTATCGGGGATCCTCGACCTGGGGTTCAGGCCGGAGACCCTCGTTCGTTGATCTGTAAACACCTCCGGTCCGTCCGATGCAGACGGCTGTCTCGTGGACATGACGAACATGACCAGTCCAACCACGAAGAAGAGCAGCAGTGACATGATCCCAAGGGACATGTTACCCGTGACATGACTGACCGCGGAGACGCACATGGTCCCCATGAACGACGCTCCCTTGCCGAAGACGTCCATGACCCCGAAGTATTCTCCCGACTTTTCCGGCGGGATGATCTTGGAGAAGTGGGAACGGGACAGCGCCTGTATCCCTCCCTGGAAGATCCCAACCATGAACACCAGGATCCAGAACTCCGTCTCGGTGGTCATGAACACCGCAAACAGGGTGATGAACATGTATCCGGTGATGCACACCAGGATCAGCTTCGCAGAGTCGAACCTGCCCGACAGTCTTCCGAACATTATGCAGCAGGGGAATGCCACCATCTGTGTGAGCGGGAGGGCCATCAACAATGATGATGAACCTAATCCGAGGGCATCCCCATAGGCGGCGGCCATCTCGATGATCGTGTAGACCCCGTCGATGTAGAAGAAGAACGCAAGCAG
>CALYUZ010000070.1 GCA_945492685.1 uncultured Methanomassiliicoccaceae archaeon
TCCCAGCTCCGCGGCGAGTTTGAGAAGTCCGATACCCTTCCTCTCGTCGCGGTGAACCCCTTCCCCGCTCAGATACATTATCCCAAGGAAGTAGATGGCCCGGTCGTTCCATCCCTTCGCCGCCTCGGAGAACAGGCTACGGGCCTTGAACATGTCCTTGTCCACACCTTTTCCGTAATAGTACATGAACCCCAGGTTGTACTGGGCATCGGTGTTGCCCCTGTTGGCGGCGGCTCCGAACATCCTCGCTGCCAGGGTGAAGTCCTGCCTCACACCGTTACCTTCGAGATATCTCATCCCGAGTGAATAGAGTGCTGTGGGGTTGCCAACCTGCGATGCCCTGGAGTACAGGTCCAGTGCCTTGACATCGTCCTTCGGGATCCCATCTCCCTCCTCGTACATGTGCGCGAGGTTGAACATGGCGTCCGGATTCCCCTGTTCCGCCGACTTGGCGAACAGCTCCGCCGCCTCCTTCTTGTCCTTCCTGACACCCCAGCCGTTGAAGTACAGGTTCCCGAGATTGCATTGGGCGCCCGGATGTCCCTTGTCCGCTGCCAGCAGATACCACTTGGCGGCCTCCATCTTGTTCACCGGTATGCCCTCACCGGTGTCGCACATGTATCCGAGACCGTACTGGGCCTCCACATAACCCTGGTCCGCGGCCTTCCTGTACCATCTAATCGCCTGGATCTTGTCGGTCGGGACCCCCAATCCATAGCAGCAGAAGTAACCGTATGTGTACTGCGCCTCCATTATCCCGTTCTCCGCCGCGAACCTGGTGAGTTCAGCGGCCTTGACCAGGTCCTGTCTCACACCGTCACCTTCGAAGTATTTCTTCCCTAGCATGTAGTGGGCCTTGGGCTCGCCGCGTTCGGAACGGGCCTCGAGCTCAAGAATGGACGGGTCGCTTGCAGAGGTCATATCTTATGGACCGTCTTGGAGGGTATTAAAATGTGAGAGTGTTGGATGGATGTTCGGACGGAACCCGTCATCAGTCCATCGCAGGAGGTCGGAATATATAGCCGTACTTCGGGGAAACCGTGCGATACCAACATCGTTCTTATCTACTGGGTACGGGCATACTGGTCCGATAGCATGGATGACGATTACACAATCGACGAGGCGATAGAGGTCCTGAAGGCCACTGTCGCAAGGAAGGCAGATGAGATTGCCGCTCTTGAGAAGAAGATGAGGCGTCTCAAGAAGGAGGACACCAGGGCCAAGACCCAGGAGCTCATCGACTACCTCCGTGCCGACAGGACGGCCTACATCACGGTCATCGCCGACATGACCGAGGACGACTCCCTCCTCGAGGGTCTCGACCTCGACACCGAGAACACCGTGGACTGCCCCGTCATGTACGACCAGTATCTGAACGGACTCGATGCGGATGACCTCGAGAACGAGCTGGATGCGGAGGAGATCCGCGCCGAGTACTGCGACGAGGTCGTGGAGCTCATGTGTCAGGGAATCGGAGAGATGGCCCTCACCTCCAAGAAGCTCATGAAGCTCCTTGCAGAGGATGAGTACGCCTGCTCCGTCATCGGAGAGCTGATCTTCTACGACGACGACCTCTACGACGCATTCAGGAAGATCGTCGAAGCCAAGGCCGAGAAGAAGGCCAAGAAAAAGAAGAAGGACTGACCATGGTCAGTAGCAAGTACGACAGGGAGCTCAGGTTCATCGACAACGAGACCCGCAGGCTCACCGCCGAACTCGAGGACCTCAGGGAGATGATGCCCCAGAACCCGCTGGACGCCGAGAAGAAGGCCGTCGACGTGGGACTCATCGAGGAGAGGATCGGGGAGCTGCTGATGAGGAAGAAGGAGATTGAGGATTCATTCATTGCCGCCGGCATGGAGGTCCCGAACATCCACCGCAGCATCAATCTGAACACATGTCGCGACACCGCCAGCTACGATGATGACGAGGAACCAGTCGCACAGGTGAGGCTTTCGGACAATGTCCCCTCCATCGAGGAGAAGCCTGCAGTGAAGCCCGCGGCCGGACTCGACGAGCTCTCCGCTCAGGTGGCATCGATCACCGATGAGCTGATGCAGATCGAGATCAAGATGCTGCAGGCGGAGATCGCCGACGATGATTCCGAGAAGACCAAGCTGTCCATGAGCGCCAATGCCCTCAGGACAAGGCGCGATGAGCTCGTCCAGCAGATCAAGGATATGAAATCTGCTCCTGTGGAGGAGAAGGTCTCTGCAGATCCTGCCGACGAGAGGATCGCCGCACTTGAGGCCGATAACCGTGCCATCAGGTCCCAACTGTCCTGTCTCCGCTCCGATGTGGGTGAGCTGAAGGACGGTCTGAGGCAGATCCTGGAAGCACTCAACCTCAACAAGGACGAGTGAGAAACATTTCAAAGGGGCTTCGGCCCCTCTTTTGTGTAAAAGTATCAGGAGTAGAAGCTGGACCAGTTCTCCTCCGGACCCTCGGGCTCCTCTGCCCTGTAGGAATCGCTCTTGAACTGTTCCCAATCCACCGGTTCCCTTGAGAGCACGATGAACGAATTGTTCTTCCCGTTGAACTTGATGGAGTCGTTGGCGACCATGATGTCCACGTCGAAGAGCACATGGTAGTCCATATCCTTGTATTCCCCATCGGGGTCCTCGACGGTGTTGTCCCTGCGGACGCTGGTGAACTTGACGTTCTTGCTTCCCAGGAATCCCTTGACATGCTTGATGAACCTGTCGAGGTAGTACCCGTTGCCGAGGTAGAGGGACCAGAGCGTCAGGCCGTCCTTGCACTCTGCATCAACCTTCTCCCACCCGGTGAAGTCATCCTTGCGGGTGCCGGCATAAATCCTGTACTGGGTCACCTTGGAGATCATCTTGTTCGGTTCGTCATCATGGAGGCCATATATATTGATTGTAGGGTGACAGTGGAGCATGGTGCATTTGTCATCTACAGGACCACTATGATGTCGGATCTTCGTGGATGTCCTGACTGGGGTTATATATCACCGCGGGAATCGGCGGGACATGTTCGCCGAGGCATGCGAGAAGGCTTCCAAGTTCACCCGTCCGCTGGTGATCTCCGTTCGTCAACAGGACGGCAAGGTTATGACAGACTGTGCATCGTTCGTGGTCATCAACGATCATGGATGGGTCATCACCGCGGGGCATGTCTTCGACAGCTTCGTCAGATATCAGGCGGACCAGAACAAGATCAAGGAGATCAACGAGATCAATGCCAACCGCAGGTCCGACCCATCCGCTCCCAGTAACGAGATAAAGCTGGACAAGAACCTCCTCACCAACCATTCCTTCTGGTGGGGATGGGACGGTGTCAGGCTCACCGAGGCATACGTCAACAGGCAGATGGATCTGGCCATCGGAAGGCTGGAGCCCTTCAACCCCGAGTGGGTTAAGGAGTATCCTGTGTTCATCGATCCCGATCACGCGGTTCGCGGAAGGAGTCTCTGCAGGATGGGATTCGCCTTCCTGGAGATAAAGTCGGACTTCAACGAGAAGATGAACGCCTTCTGCATTCCGAAGATCGATGTTGACCGTGCCTTCTTCCCCAACGAGGGAATCCACACCAGAACCATCGACCGCGGTCTGAGCAAGGATGGAGGTTACAGGATGGAGTACATCGAGACCTCCAGTCCCGGATTGAAGGGTCAGTCTGGCTGTCCGATCCTGGACACCAAGGGTAGGATATATGCTCTGCAGGTCCAGACCTCCCACCTCCCGCTGGGATTCCATCCCATCGCCGAGTACGATGGAAACAGTGTTGTCGAGAATCAGTTCATGAATCTCGGACTCGGGATCAGCGCGAGGACCATTCGTCAGGTTCTCGACGCACGCGGTGTGAAGTACTCCGCAGAGGGCGACGAATCTGGTTTCAGGATCATCGGCTGATCACCCTGTCCGAACATAGACTTTCATTGTGTGATGAGATCTGCAAGGGCTGTGGGCGATTCCGCAGAGTCCACGCCCTCCTCATCACATCTTTCCTTGGGAAGTGAGAATCCATACGATGCTCCGATGAAGCGGATCCCGCATTCCCTCGCAGCTTCGAGATCGTCCATGCTGTCTCCGACCATCACCGTCTCATCTTCAGAGACACCGGCGTCGTACATGCACCACTTTATGAGGTCGGCTTTTGTATACTCGCCTTCATCGTCGGCTCCGTGTATGGAATGGAACATCCATGCGATGCCCCAGTCGTTGAGCAGTCCGAAAGCGAATCTGTCCACTTTCAGAGTTGCCACGGCGACGCGGACGCCCATGGCCCTGATCCTCTCGATCGTGGCGATTATCCCCTGGAAGGGTTTGACCATGGATTCCCCTTTGCGGGAGTACTCGTCCCTGTAGATCGACACAGCTCTGGAGACCATATCGTCATCCAGATCGTACAGTCTTTTGATGTTCTCGGGGAGTGGTCCTCCCAGACTCGCGTTCAGTTCCTCTAACGAGGGTTCCGGCTTACCCAGGACTTCCGCGACGTGGCGGTAGCTGAAGAATATCCCTTCTTTGGAGTCGGCGATCGTTCCATCGAGATCGAAAACAGCGAGTCTGGTGGTCATACCGGGTGAATGTGGAAACGACGTTAAGAATGATATCCATCAACCTCTCGCGTTGTAACGATGGAAGGCAGGAAATATGAGGGGGATGTCCTATACACATGGATATTATTCCGGACGAGGCCGAGTTTTGTCGCATGACCTTCATCGGATTGATCGTTTCAGCGATGATGGCGGTGCTGTTCACCTGTCTGCTGGTCTTCGATGTCTTTCGCTCGTTCTCGATGTTCTTCATGTTCCTGATCATGCCGGCGATCGTCGGAGGCCGCGGTAATGGTTTACAGGTCGCTCTGGCGGTTCTGGGGATGATCGGGTACTTCGCCATCCTGCTGTATTCCCTCTTCAAGGGCGATTATCTGATACTTCCTGTCTTCGGACTCATCTGGTATCTGGTCCTGACGGCACCCTTGACCGTATCCTCGTACAAGGGCATGCGGCGTGACAGACAAGGCTTTTTATGATATCCGTATGGAGTGTCGATGTTCTTCAAGAGGAAGGCCGAGACGGTACACGAATGCTCCATATGCGGCAGCCCCAACGGGGGATTCCATGCCAAAGACGGGTGGATCTGTCCCATGTGCATTCCTTTGGACCATACACTCGATCGCCCCTCCGTCGATGACATCAGATCCCTTCATATCAAGGATGAGGGGCTCATATCACGTATCGAATCCTTCACGGACACCGAGGTACTGGCCGATTTACACTTTGATGACGTGCACGAACTTTTCTTCAAGGGTCCTTATCCGAACAGGTGCATCCCCGTCCTCTCGTATTCGGAGATCTCCGGCTACAGGCTCATAGTCGATGAGAGGAGCATAGCATTCAATTCGATCGGGGGCGAGAGGTCCGTGATGCGTGTGAGGACAGATGAGTTCATCGCCAAGGCCAGCAAGGATATCACAGACATCACCTTGGAGATCGATTCATCAAGGAGCAATGTGAAGGTCAGACCCTATGTGATCAGGTCCATGAAGGTCAGGGTCTGCGATACCAAGCAGGACTGTCTCAGATTCGCGATGAAGGTCTCGGATCGCTTCGATTCCATCATAGAGAAGAATATACTTGATAAAAATAAATCAAGTTAAGCTATAA
>CALYUZ010000071.1 GCA_945492685.1 uncultured Methanomassiliicoccaceae archaeon
GTGTCTCGGAGATAATACGCACATTCACCATAGATCGCATAGATGACGAACTAGATACAGAAATATGCGAAAAAGCGATCGAACGTTTCAAAGCTAACCCTGTTGTCCATACACATGATGAGGTCATGAAGAGGCTTGGTCTCAAATGACCTATCAACTCGTCTATTCTAATGATACTGTGGATACCTTGAAGAAGATGGATTCCAAAACTTCCGGCCTGATCATGTCATGAATAGAGAAGAACCTCTATGGATGTTGCCCCGGCCATAGTGCTTGTTGATGTAGAGCATCATCACAACTCATACTGCCGATCATATTATCTGAATCGAAGAATCCCTTCACAGCTATGAACCGGTTTCCCTGAGATACGCCTCATCCAATGCCACGAGACGTCCGTCCCCGCACCTCACTGTGCCGAAACCTCTCGCGAACAGACGTCTCCTGACGGCCTCCACGGTGTTTCCGTTGTTCAGTTCGGAATAATCCGCGATATCCCGGGGACTTCCGGCATATTCTGCATAATCCAGATCGAACCCGCCGTAATACCCTCCGTAGAACCCGTCATGAAGGGATGACAGGAACAGAACCGACCTTATCTGTTCCAGGCGCCTCTGCGTGATCTCACCCATCCCATACATCCTGGTTCCGGGAACATCGACCCTGCGACCAGCCGAACATCTCCTGCAACCCGAATCCCTTGCCCTGAGGAATCCGTCCACTATCTCCCCGGCTGTGTGCTCCGGACCTATCGGTTCCACACATGTCATAACATCGATGCCGGCCGAGGCCAACGTCCTGATCGTGGCGAAACGGTCTGAGGGGTTCAGACGGGTATCGTCTCCCTCGTCTATCCTCAGCGAATGGTATGCCCTGCGGACACCGGCACCCTTCAGCTCCCTCGCCTCCTCGGGCGATACATCCCCTGTATTCACACAGATGGATACATGGTCAGGAACAGCCTCTACAGCAGTGTCCACCAGCTCCATGAGGTCATCGAAATCGAAATTGTGGATGGTCATCAAAGACACGGATTCCACATCATCGTATGCAGTCACATGCTCCAGATACTGTCTGAGTACGTGTGACGGCATCACATAGTCGTCGGCCCTGGTGGTGCTGACGGCAAATCCGCAGAAACCACAATCCGCAATGCAGGGGCCGGTGATAACACCGATCTGCACACCGATACTACAGGTATTGCCGTTCCTTCCGCGCATCATCCGATCCGCCGTATCGATGATAAGACTGGACTCATCCGAGTCGGCGTCGAATCTGAGCAGACGGACGCAATCCTCTCTGCCCAGGCGACCTGATTCTGTCGCTCTGCAACATGTTTCCACCACTTCTGAATCCATACGAACCAGTTGAATGCAATCCGTATATATCTGATCCCCGACCAATGACGGAACCACACTGTTTACCGTCTCGGTTTCCATTGTCGATGTCCCTCGGACAATCTATCCGGGACTAATGATCCGAACAAACATCCTAGGACCATGATGTGCCACATTGTAATTGGATTATACATCCAATAAATCGGAACACCTCCTTCGATTTTCTCGATAAAAGGTGAATAATTCAACGAATTCCAATAATATTACTACGATAATCGTGTCAGAATAACTATCTTAATCCGAAATACACCGCTTAACACCATGAATAGCCTAAAATACCTGACATGGGAATACACCAGTCGTTCCGAAAGGGATAATAGGGTGCACTGCAGCCTGACTGCCTAAAACAGCTTACGTCGGGGGATGAATGGGGCCTCTTAAACCAAGAAATCGCCGACGGGACCTTCTTACAACAACAGACCGTCATATTGGCGATTATGACCGCTCCGATAATCACGGTTATGGTCCGACCTTTATTTGTTTCAACCAATCGCCCCTGAAATGAGCAATAATGAAATACTCAGGACGGGTAACAACCTCTCATGGCGTTCGCTATCATGCCCTGCTCCTATTGTGGAGGGGCAACAAGGCCCTGCGACGACAGATCGGACATCTGTCAGAGCTGTGGCAAGAGGATCTACAAATCCCGTTCCGACCTCATGACTTTCGCTCTCGCGGTCGACAGGGAGGAGGACTTCGGCCCCATCATGGCGATGATCGGCGACGACAACCTCCCGAAAGCGCTATCCACGGTCAATTCCATTCTGGAAGCGAAACCGGACGATATCGATGCGTTATTCGTCCGCGGACTCGTATGGTCCGAGATGGGTGAGGATGGAAAGGCCCTCATCGATTGGAAGAAGGGCCTGGAGATGATGGACACCTACTGCAACGTGGATGCCTACGTCTGCCTCATGGGGAGGAGCATCTCCGACCTGCTGCTCTACAAGGAACAGGAGTTCATCACCTTCGAGCAGATCAAGTTCATCGACCGTGTCGGAGAGATATTGTACGAGTGCACGGGAGACTCCTGCAGGATGATCCTGTACTACACGATCTTCAAGATCTACATCCAGACCTTGGATTCCATGGATGTCGGATGTGACGACGCACTCTTCCTGGACATCGTCCCCGGGATCTTCCGCAGGATCATCGAGTACTCCAGGAACTACCCTGTCCTCATCGACCTCATCGACGCATTCCTCTCCAGGATGGAGTACAACGAGGAGACCTACGAGGAGGACGACAACTATGAGTGTCACCTGTACCACATGGTGAAGGTGTATCTGGAGGCATACACCAAGGACTTCAACGAGGATGATGTCAACAGGGTCATGCTCCACTGGAACGACGGCAACATGAAGGTGCTGGCGGACCAGTTCGAGATGATCGCCGCATGCGTCATCGATCCCTCCAAGTTCAACAAGTTCAAACTCCTCAGGAGCACCGGTGACGAGAAATGCGAGGACCTGACGTACGCAGTCAACGACTACATCAAGACATACCTCGTCCTCGACGGCGATCCGTCGGACATCGTCAAGATGCTCCAGTGAGCTTTTCCACTTTTATCGGAGACATGCCGGGATCAGATGAACCCGGTGTGCTCCAGGACTATCCTCAGACCGATCAGGATGAGGATCACACCGCCGACCAGTTCGGCCTTCTTCCCATACCTGTCACCGAACCTGCTGCCGATCCACACCCCGAACATGGAGATGATCATCGTGACCACTCCGATTATCAGTGCGGGTTCGACGATACCGTCACCGGTCATCGCGAGGGAGATTCCCACAGCGAGCGCATCGATGCTGGTGGCTATGGCCAACAGGAGCATGGTCCTGAATCCCAGATTGTCATCAACACCCTCGTCCTCGTCCGATAACGCCTCGCGTATCATGTTGGCACCAATCAGGAACAACAGGATGAACGCGATCCAGTGATCGTACTCCGATATCAGATCGTAGAACGCGGAACCCGCCACATATCCGATGACCGGCATCACACCCTGGAATACACCGAACCAGAGACCGACGATGACCATAATCCTTATCGTGACCTTCCTTACCGCCAATCCCTTGCAGATGGACACCGCGAACGCGTCCATGGCCAGTCCGACGGCCAGAAGCAGGACCGTGATGAGCTCCATGCGGACGCATCGATGTTCTCCAAAAATATCTATCGCAGACATCAGAGGAAATCACCGAGACGGGACGCCGTCCTCGGGGACAGATCCCTTATGGTGTCCCTGGGGGTGATGTCGCCCCACAGTATCTCCGAATCTGGATCGTACGACCTCTGCATCCTCCTTGTCGGATCCGAACGGTTGGCGTAGCAGTAGATGCATCCGTGGTCGCAGGTGTCGTACTCGCCGATGTCGATGCTCTTCACACATCTGCATCCCTCCCTCAGAGGCGAATCCATGGTCTCGTACGGGATGTTCAGGGAACGCATCATCTCCCTGTCCAGACAACCCCTGCGCTGGATCCCGAACTCCTCCAGGTCCAGTTTCGAGCAGCAGTGGGTCAGCGAGATCCCGTACTCATCCGCGACCTTGGAAGCCATCCTGGCGAACGATAGCATCTCCTGCTTCGTCATGGAGCGGATGATGCCCTGCTCCTGGAATTTACTGAGCTTTCCATAGGTGTCCACGAAGCTGAAGATGCACCTGTCGGTCCATTTCGAGGCCTCACCGCACAGCATGGTGAACTTCCTGCGGTGGTAGTCCAGTCCCATCGTACCGTTGAATATCACCGGATCGTACCTCCAGGCCATCCTGTCCCTGCCGATGCGGTCGGAGATCTCGATGCAGGAGTCGTTGATGTCCCCCTTGGACCTCACGCCAGGCTCGATGGCCCTCCCATACGGGGTAAGGGTCACCTGGAAGACGTACATGTGTCCCATGGAACCGATCTCCCTAAGATGCGGGACCATGGGTCCGGGGTCCTTGGTCACGAACACGATGCAATCCACATTGGACCTCGAGAGGTCGACACGGTACACCAGGTTCCTGCTCATGGGGTTCCTGACCAGCACGCTGCCCGCCCTGAGACGGTTCATCATCCACTCGGAATGGAACGCGGGGATGTCGGTGCGACGGCTGGCGCAGATGATCATATCACCCGGAATGACTGGGGATTATGTGAAACATACACCTCCCGGGAATGTGACGTCGATCGTCGTCGGAAGGGTTTATACCCCCGCGGGGAATGGTGACCGTGATGCGCGGACCATGCATATCCTCATTCATCACCCTCATCGGGACGATGAGCATCTCCGAGGACGGAGAGGGTCGCATCACAGGGATCTTCCTTCCGAACAGCAACCTGCCCCCGATGGAGGACCGTGAGACCGATGCCATAGCGGAAGCTGCGGCGCAACTCGACGAGTACCTCTCGGGCAAGCGCAGGGAGTTCGACCTGGAGCTCTCCTACGAGGGATCGGAGTTCCGCATGGCCGTGATGGATGCAATGAGACGCATCCCCTACGGGGAGGTCCGTTCCTACGGGGAACTGGCGGAGATGTCCGGCTCCCCCAGGGCATACCGCGCAGTGGGGACCGTATGTTCCGAGAACCCCCTGCCGATAGTCATCCCCTGCCACAGGGTGGTACCGTCGACCGGCGGGATCGGAAGCTACTCCGGAGGGACGGCACTGAAGAGACGTCTGCTGGATCACGAGAGGTCGATGTCGTGATCGACTACAGACCCATGCTGGAGGCCGCTTCCGAACAGAAGTATGCGGACTTCTCAGGAAGCCTCATGCCGGGGAAGGAGAGGGTCCTGGGCGTCAGGATACCCGAACTCCGGAGGATCGCCAAGCTCATCGTGAAGGACGACTGGAGATCGTTTCTACAGGAATCACCCGTCTCCTTCGAGGAGGAGGTACTGAAAGGCCTGGTCATAGCCACGGCGAAGATGGATGTGGAGGAGAGGATCTCCCTGACGGAGGATTTCCTTCACTACATAGACAACTGGGCCACATGCGACATATTCTGCAGTTCCTGGAGATACTCGAAGAAGGAGGCCGAAAGGGCGTGGGAGTACTTCTCCGGACTCATCGACACCGATGATGAATTCAAGATGAGGGTGTCCGTGGTCATGGGGATGTCCCATTTGATCGACGATAAGCAGGT
>CALYUZ010000072.1 GCA_945492685.1 uncultured Methanomassiliicoccaceae archaeon
CTCGGGGACCTTGAACCAGAGCCTTCCGGTGGCGAAAGCGGCGGCGGCCTCGGTGGAACCGATTCCGGTGGAGAAGGCGTTGATGCCTCCGTAGGTGCAGGTGTGGGAGTCCGCTCCGACGATGAGCCTTCCGGGTGCGGCGAAACCCTCCTCGACCATGAGCTGATGGCAGACACCGCTCTTTCCGACCTCGAAGTAGTTGGGGAGGTCGTGCTGTTTGACGAAGTCCCTCATCTCCTTGGCCTGTTCGGCGGAGGCGATGTCCTTGTTGGGGACATAGTGGTCGGGGATCAGGACCATGCGGTCCTTGAACATGGTCTGTGTGTCGAGCTTGTCGTACTCGCGGAATGCGATGGGTCCGGTGACATCGTTGACCATCACGTAATCGACGTTGGCCATGACGATCTGTCCGGCGCGTGCGTCGGTCCCGGATTTCTCCGAGAGGATCTTCTCTGCGATCGTTTTTCCTGTCATCTTGAATCACTCTTTCTTGACTGTAATGTTGCGTGCGAAATCCCTGTTGATGGCTGCCATCAGGGCGTCCACCGAGGTCTGGACGACATCCAATCCCACTGCCTTTCCGACGGACAGGTTTCCGTCGTTCTGGACGTTCTTGACCATGACCGTGGCCTCGCAGATGGAATCACTTCCTCCGGTGATGGCCGCCAGCTTGTACTCCTCCAGGGAGATGTTGTCGTTGACGGCCTCGCTGATGGCCTTCAGTGCGGCATCCACGGGTCCGACTCCGATCTCCGCCTTGGTCCTGGGCTCACCGTTCAGGGTGATGGTGACCGTTGCGGTGGATGTGAGGTTCTTTCCGGTCATGACCGCGATGGAATCCAGCACTGCGGTCTGGACGCTGGCCTCCTTCTTCCACAGGACATGCTCGGCGATGGCGACCAGTTCCGCATCGTCGATCTCCTTCCCTCCGACGGCGATCTCCTTGATCGTGGCCATCAGCTCGGGCATGTGCTCGTCGGGGAACCTGACCTTCAGCTCCTCCAGGCGTCCCTTGACGGAGTGGACTCCGGAGTGCTTTCCGATCACGATGTGCCTGTCGACTCCGACCATCTCGGGTTTGAAGGGCTCATAGGTCAGGGAGTTGCCCATGACACCGTGAACGTGGATTCCGGACTCGTGGGCGAATGCGTTGCGTCCGACGATGGCCTTGTTGTAGGCCATGGGGAATCCGGTGATCCTCTCGACCAGTTTCGCGGTGGGCCCCAGCTTGGACAGGTCCACGGTCTGCACGCCGTAGTTGGCGAACAGGTTGACCGCCACCTCTTCCAGTGCGGCGTTTCCGGTCCTCTCGCCGATACCGTTGATCGTGACGTGGCAGATACTCGCTCCGGCCTCGACTGCGGCCAGGGTGTTGGCGACGGCCAGACCCATGTCGTTGTGGCAATGAACAGCGATCGGGATCTTCAGAGCCTTGCGCAGCTCACCGATCAGATAGCTCATCCCCTGGGGGACGATGACACCGACGGTGTCGGGGACGTTGACGGAGCATGCTCCGGCCTCCTCCACCGCCTTGTAGACCTCTGTCATGAATCCCAGATCGCTGCGTGTCGCATCCTCGCAGGAGAACTGGACCTTCAATCCGTGGTCGCATGCGTACTCGACCATGTCCACGGCATGGGCCTTGACATCCTCGGGGGACATCTTCAGCTTGTACTTCATGTGCAGGTCCGAGGTCGCGATGAAGGTGTGGATGTAATCGACCCCGGTGTCGATGACCGCATCCACATCCGACTTCACGGACCTGGCCAGACTGCAGATGGTCGCCTGGGGCTTCTCTGCGACGATCCTCTTGATCGTCTCCTTCTCGATATCCGATGAGGCGGCGAATCCCGCCTCCATGATGTCGACACCCAGCTCGTCGAGGGCGAGAGCGATGCGGAATTTCTCGTCTGCACTCAGGGCTATGCCCGGCGCCTGCTCACCATCCCTCAGAGTCGTGTCGAAAATCTGAATGTCATCGACGTGGCTGAGCGAACGGAGAGCAACCTGGTTGAAGGGGCTGATCGCCAACATCTCACGCATTTTTTGAGCGTTCTCACTGGTTTGCTGCTTCATTTCCAAAACCACCAAACCGTCCCACTTCGCACTGGAGCTTCAAAGAAGAACAAGTCCAGATGCTGCTGTGTAGATCATTCTAATGACCTCTGACGGTAATTGGCGTTATTCATTTTTTATATAAAAAAGAAACGCACTGAAAAAGGTAAACGGAATCCTGCATGTTCGAAGAAATATGCTCCGCATCTAATTAAGACCCAATCTCTTCATCTCCTCTTCAAAAGTGATATGTTTTTGGGTTCTTCCCGTATTCCATTACGGCTTGACGGATGATATCCGCATCCATCTCATCCTCAACGCGCTCGATAGTGAAACGACGTATCACTTCAGGGACCGTCATCCCGGCGAGCTGAGCATAATCCTCGATCAGCTTTTCCTCCTCGGGAGAGAACCATACGGGGTACATGGGCTCATGTTCGACGTTGTCATACAGAAAACTGTCACAGACATACTCTGAGAATCGGTGAAAAGAAAGAACCGACCCGGATCCCTCCGGGCCGTAAGCAGTTTCCCGAACGTGTTTTCAACAGGCGAAGTAACCACGGGTCTTCAGCATGTGCTT
The DNA here is from genome assembly GCA_945492685.1 of uncultured Methanomassiliicoccaceae archaeon. Lineage (GTDB taxonomy): Archaea > Thermoplasmatota > Thermoplasmata > Methanomassiliicoccales > Methanomethylophilaceae > Methanoprimaticola. The sequence goes on from CALYUZ010000072.1 coordinate 2,639, forward strand.
CTTGATGGCATGGGCTCCGAAGAAGTACACACAGGCGATGAACGGCATCCAGATCAGCGCCCAGATCGGAACGCCGATGAGTGCGTCACATCCGGAGATGGCCTCCCACAGAGGTCCGGTGAAGGGCAGAATGGTACCAACCGCCAATGCGATGATGGTCGTCGCCACGAGGATCTTGGAGGACCATGCCTGGAAGAAGGGCAGCTTGTTGGTCCTGACGATGTGTATCGCCCAGACCTGCATCCAATACTGCTCGATGCACCAGAGTGACTGGAACAGTACCGCCACGGGCAGGAATCCCTCCACATCGCTCAGGGGTGCACCGCTCAGGACGAGGGCCGATGCGGTGGTGACGCCTTCGGTGATTCCGTATGTGTTTCCTCCGGTGAAGTCGATGAGCTCCGACAGCATTCCGCCGTCAACGGTGACGGAGACCATCGGCAGAACGACGAAGATGAAGAACACCCATGACATGATATCGGTGACCACGCACATCGGACCATAGCGGTACATGACGGACGTCAGATTGGGTGCATCCCATTTCCGCGGTTCGCGCACGAACTCATCCTCGACCTTGTCCCAACAGATGAAGATGCAGGCGAAGTCGTTGATGAGGTTGAAGATCAGGATCATCAGGGCACCCATGGGCTCGAAGTTGAACAGCAGGGAACCGAGGATCAGGGAGAACATGTATCCGAAGTTGATCGACCCGATCATCTTCACGTACTTTATGGAGTTGACGTAGACCTTCCTTCCCTCGATCGCACCCGTCTTCAGGATACCGAGGTCCTTCTCCAGGAGGATCATGCTGGCGGTCTCCTTGGCGATGTCGGTTCCGGTGTCCACGGAGATGCTCACATCGGCGTTCTTCATGGCGATGACGTCGTTGATTCCGTCTCCCATCAATCCGACGGTGTGTCCGTTGGCCTTCAGGGCCTGGACCACACGGGATTTGTTGTCGGGACTCAGACGTGCGAAGATGCTGGCGGTCTCCACATGCTCCTTGAGCTCCTCGTCGGACATGTTGTCGATCTGCGTACCGACCAGGAACTCCTCGGAGGGGATGCCGATCTGCTCGCAGACATGTTTGGAGACATACTCGTTGTCACCGGTGAGGACCTTGACCTCGATGCCATACTCCTTCAGATCCCTGATGGCCTTTCCCGCGGTGGGCTTGACCGGGTCGCTGAAGACGATGAATCCGGCGATGATCATATCGCACTCGTCCTCGTTGGAGAACTCCGTCTTCCCGTGGGGGATGTACTTGTGGGTGACCCCAAGGACACGCATACCCTTTCCGCTGTACCATTCCACAAGACCGAGCATGTCGTTGACGATCTTGTCGTTCAGGGGCTGGATGTCCCTGTTTGCATCGAGATAACTCGAGGATATGGAGAGGATCTCGGGCATGGCACCCTTGGAGATCATCACATCCACCTCCTCATCCTTCCTAACGATGACGGTTGCCCTCCTCCTGATGAAGTCGAAGGGGACGTCACCCACATACTCATAGCCGTCCAGCGTCTCGATCAGACCGTTCTCGTCAGCGTACTCGTCGAGGGCCCAGTCGATCTGGTTGGTAGCGGATTTGAGATGGTGGGCGTTCAGGCAGGACATGAGTTCCACGGAACCGCTCGCGTTCCCGTAGATGTCGTTGCAATCGTGGACGGAGATGCGGTTCTGGGTCAGGGTACCGGTCTTGTCGGAACAGAGGACATCCATGGCACCGAAGTTCTGGATCGCGGTGACGTCCTTGACGATGACCTTGTTCTTGGACATGTCGATGGCACCCTTGGCCAGGTTCGCCGAAACGATGGTGGCGAGCATCTCGGGCATGAGTCCGATGGCGAGGGTGAGTGAGAAGCTGACGGCACTGATGAAGCCGTCGAAGGTGAAGCTTCCGGTTGTCAGATAGTCCTTGACTATCATGATGACGAAGACAGGAGGGACCATCACGTACATGATCTTCAGGAGGACGTTGGCGATGGCCTTGCTTCCCTTGTCGTAGGTGGTGGGGGCCTTCTTGCGGGTGAGCTTCTCGGCCATGGAGCCGAAGATGGTGTCATCTCCGACGGCGATGACCACGGCCTCGGCGGAACCGCCGATGACGTTGGTGCCCATGAAGGCGAGGTTGTCGCATCCGAGGACGTTCCCCTCGCAGGGATCGACATCGGCATGCTTGGTCACGGCTCCGGACTCGCCGGTCAGGGCGGACTGGTCCACCTGCAGATGGTTGGAACTGATGATCCTGACATCCGCGGGGACCATATCACCCGTATCCAGGATGATGATGTCACCGACGACCAGCTCCTTGGAGTCGATCTCTATCTCGGTGTCCTCACGGCGGACGGTGATGATGGTGGTGACCATGCTCACCAGCTTGGCCGCCGCCCTGGAACTGCGGGTCTCCTGGATGAACGTGACTGTACCGCTCACGAGAATGAGCGTCGTGAGAATGATGAAGTAGAGGATGTCCGGGTCCAGGACCATCCAGAGGACATCGATTACGGCTAAGGTGATTATGAATATGTTTACGAATGAGTGATACAGCCTCTTGAGAACCACATGCTTGTTGTGGTTAGTGACCTCGTTCTTACCGTATTGGATACGGGATGTCGTGATCTCCTCGTTGTAGTGCCCCTCGGGCCTACTGTTGTACTCGCTGATGATGCTGGCAGCATCCGTGGACGCCGCATGCCTCATTCTGCTGTCCGTGTCAGACGAACCATTTACCACGGACGAAGCCATGAAGTCCAGATATTTAAAAAGGGCTCCAAGGGTGGACAACCCCCGGGCCCTTAAGGGATATAAAAACCCTTCTGAAAAGTATT
>CALYUZ010000073.1 GCA_945492685.1 uncultured Methanomassiliicoccaceae archaeon
TCTGCATGGGATGTCGGTCTGATGCGGACCGAATCCATCGTGGCCGGTATCCTGTCTGTTGCAAGTGGAGGATTGGCCATCGTTGCCTACGGGAACATGAAGAATCTCGTGAAATGGCAGATGACCTTCATCCTCATGATCCTGTCATCGATTCTCTCCATCGGATTCATCTTCCTGATCTCCGTTGCGATCGGACTCATCATGTGCTATTTCGTTTACAAGAACAAGGATGCGTTCAGCAGCTGACCACACAAACGGCGGGAAACCGCCCCTTTCATCATCATGATCGATGGGATCCGATGTTCACATCACCGACATCAGTATGAAGTCCATCAGGAACAGGATGACCACTCCCCACATTACAGGGTGTATGTCCCTCCATCTTCTCCTGCAAACCATCACCAACACATACGTGAACAATGCTATGGCGATCCCGTACGAGATGTTGTAGCAGATGGCCATGAAGAATCCGGCGAAGAATGCAGGAAGGGCCTCATCGAAGTCGTTCCAATCCACATGGGCGAAGGACGACATCATCAGTATCCCGACCATCACCAGGATGGCGGATGTTGCGGATGTGGGGATTATGCTGATTACTGGGGCCATGAACACTGTGGCGATGAGGCAAATGGATGTCACGAGGCTCGTCAGACCGGTCCTTCCTCCAGCCTCCACTCCGGTGAGACTCTCTACAACGGTCGTGGTGTTCGATGTCCCTACCATGGCTCCGATGGATGTGGCACAGGAATCCGCCAGAAGAGCACGGCTCATGCGTGTTCTGAATCCCTTGCCTCCGCCGGACCTCATCTCCTCCTCGGAGAATATGCCGCTTCTCCTGCCGGTTGCGATGAATGTCCCGATGGTATCGAACATGTCCACGAGACAGAACGACATTATGGTTACCAGGACCATCGGGATGAGAGTGGCCTCGGAGAACAGGGATGGTATACCCTCCGATGAGAATATGGCTCCGAAGGTGGAAGGCAGGGCGGATACGGATTCCGAGAGACTGATGGAGGAGCCCATCGATGTGAGTCCCAGAGCAAGTGACAGCAAGGTGACGATCACCATCGATATGATCATCGAACCACGAATCTTCAGGATGTGGAGGACGATCACCAGTAAGAGACCGAACAGGAAGAGCAGGATCGATGGATCGGACAGGTTCTCCAGGACCGGGACGTCTTCGAAGCCTATGATCCCCACGTTTATCAGCCCCATGAACGCGATGAATAGTCCGATACCACCCGACATGGCATACTGGATGGATTCCGGTATCGCGGCTATGATCATCCCACGGACCTTTGTGACCGTGACGACGATGTTCACTAATCCGCAGATGAACACCATGGATAATGCCTGCTGCCATGTGAATCCCAGTGTGAGGCAGACAGTCACGGTGAAGAATGAGCTCATCCCCAGTCCGGGTGCCTGTGCGAAGGGGACGTTGGCGACCATGGACATTATCAGCGTCCCGACGATCGCCGCTATTATCGTGGCCAGGAAGACGGCCCCCCATTCCATCCCGGTCTCCGCCAGTATCGACGGGTTCACGATGATGATGTAGGCCATGGAGAAGAACACGGTGAGTCCTGCCACAACCTCGGTCCTGACGTCGGTTCCGTTCTCCTTCAGATGGAACAGGTCCCTCATGGATGAGATATCACCGTATCTGGAAATAATGGTGATGGGAAAAGAAAGGGGATCTCTCCCCCGTTTTGATCAGCTGATTGTTGCCCTCTGGCCGGTCACCATGAAGGTGATCTTCTCGGCCATCTTGCAGGCGTGGTCTCCGACCCTCTCGAGGAACTTGAGGACAGAGATGTAGTATGTGCACACATCCGCACTGGCCCCGTTCTCCGAGATGAAGCCGACGATCGCCCTGAGGTCCTCCCTCATGGTCCTGTCGAGGTAGTCATCCATCTCGGAGATCTTGTCCAATCCCTCGACGGTCCTCCCCTCGAAGCAGCGTGTGGACAGTCTCACCATCCTGACGGCTGCCTCACCCATGGGGCGGATCAGCTCCACGGGCTCGTAAGAGGGTTTGTCACTCAGGTATTTAGTGGCGATTGCGATGTTCCTGCTGTATTTCGCTATCCTTTCCAGGTATGTGATGCATTTCAGCACCGTGGCAACCGTCCTGGTGTCCATGGCGGTGGGCTGGTAGAGGGTCAGGATCCTGATGGCCATCTCCTCGATCTCGTTGTCATAGGTGTTGGCCTTCTCGAAATCGGCGATGACCGTATCCGCCATGTCGGTGTCTCCCTCGCAGATGGCCTGGACGGACCTCTCGATCATGTCGGTGACCATCTTTCCCATGGCCGAGGTATCCTCTGTTAGCGTCTGTATGTCCTCTTCGAATCTTCTCATCCTATCATCCGAACCTTCCTGTGAGGTATCTCTCGGTCATGGGTTTCTGAGGTTTGTTGAACATGGGCTCGGTTTCGCTGAACTCGATCATCTTGCCGAGGTACATGAATCCCGTGTAGTCGCTGATACGGGATGCCTGCTGCATGTTGTGGGTGACGATGGCCACTGTGTAGTCCTTCTTCAGCTCTATCGCCAGATCCTCGATCTTCGATGTGGCGATCGGATCCAGTGCGGAGGTGGGTTCGTCCATCAGGATGACCTCGGGATTGACGGAGAGGGCCCTGGCGATGCAGAGCCTCTGCTGCTGTCCCCCTGAGAGTCCGAGTGCCGACTTGTCAAGCCTGTCGGCGACCTCGTCGTAGAGCGCCGCCTGCTGGAGGCATCTCTCGACGATCTCGTTCAGTTCCTTCTTGTCCTTGATGCCGTGGATCTTGGGTCCGTATGTGATGTTCTCCCTGATCGTCATGGGGAACGGGTTGGGTCTCTGGAAGATCATTCCGATCCTGGTCCTCAGGGAGTTGATGTCCACATCGTCCGCATACAGGTTGTCTCCGTGGAAGAGCATCTCCCCCTCGATGCGGCATCCTTCGACGAGGTCGTTCATCCTGTTGATGCTTCTGAGCAGGGTGGACTTACCGCATCCGGAGGGTCCGATCAGTGCGGTGATGCTGTTCTTCCTGACGGGCAGGGGCACATCGAACAGTGCCTGTTTCTGTCCGTACCAGAGGTTCAATCCGCGTATGTCGATGCACACATCTTCCTGGGGGATCTTGGCGAACATCGGATCCGTGTTGTCCCTCCACTCGATGTAGTTGAGGTCTTCCCCGTCGCTCTCCACGGCGGGTTTAGTGGCGGGGACCTCATTCCCAGCCTTTGTTTGTTCTTTCTTATTGAATTTCATTATCTGTTCACCATCTGACCTTCTTGTTGTAGTGGCTTCTGATGAGTGATGCGGCGACGAAGAACACCAGGACAACGAGCATCAGCACACATGCGGTACCGTACTGGAGCTCCGTAGTTCCGGGCATATCCATCGCAAGGTGGTACAGGTGCAGGGGCAGGGCCATGACGGAGTCGAAGATGCTGCCTGCCAGAGTGGGCTGGAACAGGACCGCTGCCGTCAGCATGATTGGTGCGGTCTCTCCCGCGGCACGTCCTATAGAGAGGATGGCCCCTGTGATGATTCCACCCATGGCTGCGGGGATGACCACCTTGTAGATGGTCTTCCACTTGCTGGCTCCCATCGCACGGGATGCTTCGCGGAGGTCCGGGGGAACCGACCTGAGGGCCTCCTCGGTGGTACGTATGATGACGGGCAGGATCATGAAAGCCAATGTGATCCATCCTCCGATCATGCTGAATCCCAATCCGAGGGACGTCACCAGGAGGACACTTCCGAACATTCCGAACACGATGGACGGGGTTCCGTTCAGGAGATCTATCGCCTCCCTGATGATACGGGTGAACTTGGTGTCCTTGGAGTACTCCGAGAGGTACACGCCTGTCAATATTCCGATGGGGAACGCTATGAGTGCGGTACCGGCTATGAGTTCGAGTGTTCCGACGATCGCAGGGTATATTCCACCGCTCCTTCCACCGTTGGTGGGTCCGGTCGTCAGGAATTCCCAGTTGATCGCGGGAAGTCCCTTGATGACTATGTATCCCACGATGATGGCCAGCAGGAGTATGACGAATCCCATGACGCAGATCATCATGCCGTTCGCCATCGTGTCGACGGTGGTCGAGTTGAGCTTCGAGTACAATTTAGATCCGGCGAATACGACAGCCGCCACGATGATTCCGGCGACTATGGACAGGCCGTCTCCTGTGAACAGGGTTCCCATCATGTAGACGAACACGAATATCAGCACATAGGCTCCGATCTTCATGATGTTGCCCTTGTTCTTGGTGATGAATCCATCATCGTTCCTGGGGATGAGCTGCTCCCTTCCGAACAGTTTGTAGGCGAGTGATGATTTGGGATCGTAGTCTCCGGTCTTGCGCTTCGCGTTCTTGACGACGTAGCGGGAGCACATGTTGATGATGAGCACCATGACCATGAGCACGACTCCGAGCAGGAACAGAGCGGACTGGCTGACGGATCCTGCGACGGATTCGGGAAGCTGCGATGCGATAGTTCCGGTGAGTGTACTGACTATGGAGAAGATGTTCCAGAGCGGGTCGGGGATCATTGGAGTGTTACCTGTGACCATCATGACCGCCATGGTCTCTCCGATCGCCCTTCCGACTCCCAGGATGATCGCAGAGGATATTCCCGAGATGGCTGCTGGAACTATGACCTTGATGATTGTCTCCCATCTTGTGGCACCCATTGCCCTGGATGCCTCTCTGTATGACCTGGGAACTGCGTGAATGGCATCCTCGGAGACCGATATGATGGTCGGGAGTGCCATTATACCCAACACGAGGGAACCGGCCAACCAGGAGCTTCCGAACAGGAGCTGATCGGGGAACAGGTTCCTGAGGAAGGGCAGGATCACCATGAGTCCGAAGAATCCGTACACGACAGAGGGGATTCCCGAGAGGACCTCACAGATGGGCTTCATTATGTTACGGAACTTCGACGGTGCGATTTCCGAGATGTATATCGCTGCTGCCAGACCTATGGGGACTGCGAAGACCATGGCCCCCAGGGTGACGAGCAGTGTTCCGAGGATCAGAGACAGTGCCCCGTACTCCCCGGAGGAGGGTTTCCAGGACTCCCCGAAGAAGAAGTCCCAGAGGTTGATGTTTGCGATCGCGGTCCCGCTGTTCACAAGTGTGAAGATGATGATCAGCGAAATGATCAGTACGGTCAATGATGAGACCGCGATCAGGACATACTTCATCAGTATGTCGTTATCTTTCTTCGAACGTTTGAGGCCGTACTGATTCGTTTCCATGACGGTTCTCCTCAGAGTGTTTCGAGCTGTCCGATACTGATGTATCCGATCGTTCCCTCAGCAGACTGAACGAGTCCGATGACTCCACCGGTGGAGTTCTGGGTGTTGCAGTTGCCTGTGAGTGTCCAAGAGGAATCGGTTGCCTTCATGGCGTTCTCGAAGCACTCCCTAGTTCCGGATCCATCCTCACGGGTG
>CALYUZ010000074.1 GCA_945492685.1 uncultured Methanomassiliicoccaceae archaeon
GGAGCTTCTTCCCCTCGAATCCGAATCCCTTAGGTTCTTCATAGCAGAAGGAATCGTAACGGTTCTCAGACTTGAAACGCGGTTTGTGTATCAATTCCCCGGTCTTCAAGTCGATGTAGCAGCCCTTCATCGCCCTGTGTACACGGACCGCCACGTTCCTGCGGCACGTGCTGTACACTCTCTTCTTCATCTCGGGACTGTCGTTGCAGAATCTGGTGATCCTCTTCTTGAGATCGAAAACGGATCTCTTCTTCCCCGTCTTGAGGAAGTTCTCGATCTCGTCGTTCAACACCGTGTTGTATAGGGAACCGCAGTAACCGACGGTCTCCACCATGATCTTCTCCTGGGAGGAATTGGGATAGAGTTTGTACACAACACTCTTGTAGTGTTTATCCTCTTCCTCCCTGGGATTCATGAGTGGATGTAGCAATCCAGGATATATAATAACTACATTAAAATTGTCAATCAATCAATAGATGATGATCTTATTAATTCAATTATTCATACCATTCTAATTTCAGAGTATGAAACATGATTCCACATACACTTATATTACCAACTCGCTGGTCTCCTACCCCAAACATATTTCGAATCTTCGATTGGTTTCACCGGTCACCGCGGAATAATCCGCGGGACCGGGTTGTGGAATCAGATGGAGTATATGCCGAACATGCTCATCAGACCCGTTATTAGGGTCAGGATCAGCAGTATCGGACAGATGTACTTCACCAGGATGTTGTATGGCCGTTCGAATCCGAACTCTCCGGATGTCTTGATCTCATCCGATATGAACTTCGGACCTACCACGAATCCTATGAATAGACACGTCAGGATCGCAACTATCGGCATCAGCACAGAGTTGGATATCAGGTCGAACATGTCCAGGAACGTGTTCCCTGCGATGTTGATGAAGTCCAACGGACCGAATCCGAGACAGGAGAGCATTCCAAGTCCGGCGATCATAGCCATGACGATGATGGATGCGACCATACGGGACCACTTGAGACGGTCACGGATCATGGACACCACGGTCTCCGCAAGGGAGATCGCGGAGGTCATCGCGGCGATGATCACCAGGAAGAAGAACAGGGCACCGACGATGTGTCCCCCGGGCATGGACTCGAAGACCATGGGCAGGGTGACGAACATGAGTCCGGGACCTGAACTGATCTCCCCTCCGAATGCGACAACGGACGGGACGATCATCAGTCCGGCGAGAATGGCCACACCGGTGTCGACCAGGCTGATCTGACGAACGGACTTCTCGATGTTCACACTCTTCTTCATGTAGGAACCATAGGTGATCATGATTCCCATTGCCAATGACATGGAGTAGAACAACTGACCCATGGCACCGAGAACGGTCGCCATGGAGAACTTGGAGAAGTCGGGCATTAGATAGTACTCCAGACCCTGCATGGATCCGGGCATGGTCAGTGCGTATCCCGCGATGATGATCATCAGAACGAGGAGGACGGGCATCAGGACCTTGCTGATCTTCTCGATCCCCTTCTCAACTCCGAACATGACGACGATGACGCACAATGCGGCAAAGATCAGGAACCAGATCACGGGACTGTCGAAGATGCCGGGGAGGGAACAGGAGATGAAACTGCCGAAGAACCCGGATTCCGCGGCAACAGAGCCGCTTCCGACGGCGAACTCGGCGAAATACTTCATGACCCATCCGCCGATGACACAGTAATATGGTACGATGATGATCGGCACCAATGCGGCCAACCATCCGATGAAGGCGTGTTTCTTGCTGAGGTTCTTGAAGGCATCGATACAGGATTTTCCCGTACGCCTCCCCATGGTGACCTCCGTTAGCATCAAGGTAAAACCGAAGGTCACCACCAGTATGATGTAGACGAGGAGGAATATTCCGCCCCCGTATTGTTCCGCCAGATATGGGAAACGCCATAGGTTCCCCAGACCCACCGCGGAACCTGCGGCAGCGAGGACGAATCCTATCTTGCCGGTGAAGTTCTCACGCTTGACTTCCTCTGACATAGTCAAACATCTGTTGTACACTTTAAAATACTATGCAGGTTGCATCCATCCAACTTCATCTGGATAGTTATGAAAGTTACATCCATTGTACAAAAAAGCACTCCCAACAGCTCAATACGCACGCGCGCGACATTATAAGTACTATGTACCGTTCGTCACCCCATAGGTGTAAACCATGCAGCTTTACCATGACAATGACGCAGACCTGAAGGTCTTCGACGGAAAGAAAGTCGCCGTCCTCGGATACGGATCCCAGGGAAGGGCACAGGCACTCTGCTTCCACGACTCTGGAATGGACGTCACCATCGGAGCAAGGAAGGACGGAAAATCCTGGAACAAGGCCAAGGAGGACGGACTCAAAGTCGCAGAGTTCGGAGATGCAGTCAAAGACGCAGACGTCGTCATGATGCTCCTGCCCGACGAGATCCAGCCCGACATCTACAAGCAGTACGTCGAGCCCAACCTCAAGAAGGGTGCCGCACTCGAGTTCGCCCACGGATTCGCGATCACCTACAAGCTCATCGTTCCCCCCAAGGACGTCGATGTCATCATGATGGCACCCAAGTCCCCCGGAGACATGGAGAGGGTCATGTTCACAGAGGGATTCGGAGTCCCCGCTCTCATCTGCGTCTACCAGGATGTCACCGGAAACGCAAAGAAGATCGCACTCGGACTCGCAAAGGGACTCGGATCCACCCGCGCAGGTGTCTTCGAGACCACCTTCGACAACGAGACCTACACCGACCTCTTCGGAGAGCAGGCCGTCCTCTGCGGTGGACAGACCGAGCTCATCAAGCGCGGATTCGAGACCCTGACCGAGGCCGGCTATCCCCCGGAGATGGCCTACTTCGAGGTTCTCCACGAGACCAAGCTCATCGTCGACCTGATCAACAAGGGCGGATTCGAGCTCATGTGGGACGTCGTCTCCAACACCGCCGAGTACGGTGGACTGACCAGGAGGGCACGCGTCGTCACCGAGGAGTCCAAGAAGGGAATGGAGTCCATCCTCAAGGAGATCGAGGACGGAACCTTCAAGACCCAGTGGAGGGCCGAGTGGGACGCAGGACTCGTCAACCTCAAGAAGATGGAGGCCGACGAGAAGCAGCTCCAGCTCGAGGTCACCGGAAGAGAGATCCGCCAGCTCTTCGAGAGGAAGAACTGATTCTCCAAAGAGTCAGGTGGCATCCATGGTAAGCAGGATAACCGTCAGGACCAGGAACGGGGAATATCCCGGGGAACTTGACGACTCCGACATCTCCAATGCCATCTGGCTCTCAAACCGCCTTACCGTCGAGATCAACATGCTCGGCGGGATGATGTACGGCGAACTCCCGTTGGATGTCATCCTCCCCAAGGAGGGGCGCACCACGAAACTGGAGACCGGCGACATCGCATACTGGCCCGGACCGGGCGCATTCTGCATATTCTTCGGTCCGACGCCCCTGAGCGGCGAGGACGGACAGCCCGTCGCCCCCTATCCGGTCATAAGGATCGGGAAGATGATCGGGGACTGCTCCGGACTCGAGGAAGCCGGGGACAGACAGAAGATCACCATCCTCCAGTCCTTCTGACCAACCGTATCAAATACGTAGATGTATATCTCTACATCATGAGCGTGCCATATTATCCTAGAGCGGAAGACCTGCTCGACGACAGGGTCGCGAAGGCCCTCGATGAGACGAAGAGATCCCTTGAGAGACTTCGCGACAAGATAGAGGCCTCCGATGCCGATCCGAAGCTCCTTGAATCCGTGACGATGGACATGGAGTCCATGTTCAGCTGCCGCATCGAGCATGTGTTCGATGACGACCTCGTCGCCGGGTGCAGGAGATGCCTGAAGCCCGATAACCAATCCGACAGTGCTGCCGACATCGAGTGGATATGCTCATCGGTGAAGGGGGAGGAGATGGGCATCCGCAGAGACGGTGATGAGGTGTGCATCATGAACGGATTCGGGGATGTCATAGCCGAACCTCCGGATGGAAAGTGTGTGGAGGGACTCCTGGAGGAACTGATCGAGTACGGAGAGGACGAGGACATCGACCCTCTGATACGCATCGCCGTCTACCACATGATGTTCGAGGCGATACATCCGTTCATGGACGGGAACGGACGTACTGGTCGCACGATGATGGTCCGCCAACTCATCGACCACGGGCTCATGGATGGGGTGTACATATCTCCGAGCGAGTACATCTGGAAGAACAGGATCGACTACTACGGTCTGCTCCATATGATGGAGGTCTCGCCGGATTGGAGCAGATGGATCGTTTACATCCTGGAGTGCATCTCCGAATCATGTTCGAAGACCGTCCGCATCCTCCAGGGAAAGTCTACCCCTGGGGGAGACTGAATAGACCCTTATCACCTGCCGGGATGTGGTATCATGAGGTACAAGATCGGCGAATTCTCCAAACTCGGAAAGGTCTCCGTGAAGACGCTCCGCCACTATGACGAGGAAGGTCTGCTGAAACCCGGATACGTGGACGGGTTCAACCGCTACAGGTACTACCTCCCGGAACAGCTGGGGACACTGTGCACCATCATGAGATACCGCAGGGCCGGACTGTCCATCCCCGAGATCCGCAGGATAATGGATGGGGAGGAGCCGGGACCCATCCTGGAGGGACGCATGGATGCGACGGAATCAGAACGTCTCGACCTGGAGAGGAGGATCGAACTGCTGAACGACCTCATGAACGGAGGAAAAGATATGGACTACAGCGTGGAGGTCAGGACGATTCCCGGATTCAAAGCGGCGTACAGGCACGGCAGGATAGAGAAGTACTCGGACATGACGGGATTCGTGTTCGGATTCGCGGAGATGTGCAGGGAATCGAACCCGGATGTCGAGTGCACCGAGGACGGATACTGCTTCGTCACATACGACGACCTGGAGTACAGGGAGAGCGACATCGGGATCACATACTACCAGTCGGTGAAAACCATGGGGAAGGACAGCGGAGAGATCGGATTCCGCGAGTTCGGAGATGTTGTCGCCGCATGCGTGAAGCACGTCGGGCCCTATGACAGGCTCGGAGAGGCCTATGCAGCCATCATGAAGTGGATGACGGAGAACGGGATGGAACTCGTCGACCGTCCAAGGGAATGCTATATCGATGGATGCTGGAACAGGGAGTCCGAGGACGAGTACCTGACGGAGATCCAGTTCCCCATCGGCAGAAACTGATGTACAGAAGGGGGGATGGTCCCCCCGAAAAACATTTTCTCAGTTGCCCACAAGTTCCGTACCGGAGAAACTCATCGTGGGCACGCTTATGACGCCCATCTGCTTGGGATCGTTTCCTATGGCCTCGATGTTGGCAACAGCATCGATCATGTTACCCATCAGCAACGCGTTGTTGATGGTCTCCACGATCTCACCCTTCCTGATGATGTAACCGCACCTGA
>CALYUZ010000075.1 GCA_945492685.1 uncultured Methanomassiliicoccaceae archaeon
AGGGCCTCGAGTTGGATCCTCTCGTTGCTTCCCTCCACGATGCGGAACTCGATCTCGCCGGTCTTGTCCATGAGCCTGACCTTCTCGGAGTCGGTGATCGTAAGGTCGAAGATCGCCGAGTGCATCTGCCTGATGATGTCCTGTCCGGAGAGTCCGAATGTTATCATGGTGTCGTCGAGCATGTTCCTTGCCTTCACGAAATCACCCGACAGGGCGGTCTCCAGCATGCTCTTGACGGCTTCGGGATTGGCCATTCCCGTGGTCTGATAGATCAGGTCAAGGTCCACGGTCTTTCCCAGGGATGCGGCCACCTGCAGGGAGTTGACGGCGCGCCTCATGTCACCGCGCGCGACATGGACGAGCCCGGCCATAGCCTCGTCCGTTATGTCGACGTTCTCCTTGGTCACTATCATCTGGAGGAACTCCCTGATGTCCTCGGTGGTCAGGGGCTTGAACCTGAACACGGCGCATCTGGACTGGATGGGATCTATGATCTTCGAGGAGTAGTTGCATGAGAGGATGAACCTGCAGATCCCGGAGTACTTCTCCATGGTCCTCCTCAGGGCCGCCTGCGCATCGGATGTCAGTGCGTCGGCCTCATCCATGAATATGATCTTGAACTCGGCTCCTCCCAACGGTGATGTCCTGGCGAACTCCTTGATCTTGCCGCGGACCACGTCGATTCCCCTCTCGTCGGAGGCGTTGAGCTCGATGAAGTTGCCCTTCCACTCATCCCCGAACATCCCCCTCGCCAATGCCAGGGAGCATGTGGTCTTACCCGTTCCGGCGGGGCCGGTGAGCAGGAGGTGGGGCATGTTCCTGGACGCAACGTAGGATTTCAGTCTCTCGGTGACGTGCTTCTGACCGACGACGTCGTCGAGGGTCCTGGGCCTGTACTTCTCTGTCCAGATCTCGTTCATGGTGACCGTGACCCTCCAAGTAACCGGATGATAAAACCGTGTCGATTGGGATTCTCGCCAGTGTGTTTTTATTGCAGTAGCCACCATGCCACGTTCCGAGGGACGAACAATGTACTGTCGTAACTGCGGGAGAGAGTTGGAGGCTGAAGCGAACTTCTGCCCCGTATGCGGTTATTCCGTGGACGGAACCCATAACAGGGCTGCGAACTCACAGACCGCCATCCTCATGAACAAGAAGAGTGAGGGCATGGCACTGATACTCTCTATCCTTATCGCGGGATTGGGCCACATCTATGCCGGGAAGGTCGGAGACGGGATCGTACTGCTGGCGTTGGAGGTCGCCCTTGCGGTTGGGATGTTCGTCACCGTCATGTTCATGGGCAGCATGGTCACCGTGATCATCCTCGTCGCTTTGGCGATAATCACGTTCGCCGTGTGGATCTACTCCATAGTGGATGCCAACAGGCAGGTGAAGTACTACAATGCAAAGCTGTTGGAGGATGGACAGCCTCCATGGTGAGGTCATCACCCGTATCCGAAGAAACAGGCCTATTCCGTCCGGAAGACGGTCGGACCTCCTTTCCATTTCACTAGTTTTTAACTATCTCCGATGCATCACCATCGAACATGAAGATCTACGATGCCTACAGACTCGCCATTGAGACGGGTATGTCCAAGGACCCCCGTCCCGAGGAGGAGGTCAAGAAGGTGCTCTCCGATGCCAATGAGGCGTATGAGAAGCTCGAGGATGACAGGAAGGATCTGTTCGACACCGAGCGCCTTTGGAACCCCTACACCGATTCCAGGTTCAGCGCTCTGGCAGAGGAGTCGAAGGACATCGACGTCAACAGCGTGATGTGGGGCATCGACATCGGTACGGGGGAGGTCCTCCTCGCCGACAGGCTCAGGGAGAAGGGCAGGGACATCTCCGCTCTCGTCGCCCATCACCCCATCGGAACCGCCAGGTCCAGGTTCCCAGAGGTCATGTCCATACAGGCGGACATGTTCCACAACGCGGGGATGCCCATAAACGTCGCCGAGGGTATACTGAAGCCCAGGGTGGATGAGGTACTCAGGAACGTACTGGGATCCAACTACAACCAGGCCGTCGATGCAGCCAAGCTCCTGGGCATTCCCCTGTTCAACGTCCATTCGCCGGCGGACAACATGGTCCAGGACTATCTCGAGGTTCTTTTCTCGGAGAAGGTCCCCTACAGGCTCTCCGACATCACCGACACACTTCTGACCGAGCCCGAGTTTAGGTCTGCCGCCAGATGCAACGACGGCCCCAGGATAATGGTCGGTTCCAAGGACGACAGGTGCGGGAAGGTCGTGTTCAAGATGACCGGCGGTACATCCGGACCCAAGGAGATGTATCAGAAGCTGGCGGATGCCGGTGTCGGGACCGTCGTGGGCATGCACTTCCCCGAGAGCCACTACGAGGAGGCCAGGAAGGCCAACGTCAATCTCATAATATCGGGCCATATGGCATCCGATTCCCTGGGGATCAACCTGATCTCCGATGTCTGGGAGAGGGAGGGCATAGATGTCATCCCCTGTTCCGGACTCATACGCTGCAGCAGGAACTGACATGTTCGAATCCCGGTCCACGATAATCGCAGATGCGTCCAAGCTCGACTACGACTATGTACCGAAGGTACTGGTCAACAGGGAGTCCCAGATGGGAAGCCTGGAGGTCCTGTTCCGTCCCCTCGCCTTGGATGGGAGGTCCTGCAGCGCCTTTCTCACCGGAAGTGTCGGTACCGGGAAGACCGCCACGGCCAAGAGGTTCTGTGCCGACATGGGCGACTACTGCAGGTCCAAGGGGAAGCCCATAGAGGTCATATTCGTGAACTGCAGGAACAGGGGTTCGGAGGCCTCGGTGATACTGCAGATCATAAGATTCTTCGATCCCGGATATCCGGACAGAGGATTCTCCGTGGACGAGATGGCCCGTGTCCTGAGGAACCATCTCCTGGCGAACAAGAGGAACTTGGTGATAGTTCTGGACGAGGCCGATTCCCTCATAGGGAAGAGTCAGATCGATCTGATCTACCAGCTCACCAGGTTCTCCGACGGTGCCACAGGTTCGGCCACCGTCTCCCTGATCCTGATATCACAGTACTTCATCCTCGATAGGTTGGACGAGGCTTCCCGTTCCACGTTCAGGAGGTCCAACACCGTCACCTTCAACAGGTACACCGAAGACGAGCTTCTGAGCATAGTCACCGCCAGGGCCGAAGAGGCCATCATCCCGGGGAGGATATCCGACGATCCCCTGAAGCTCATCGCCGCCAATGCAGCGGAGTACGGTGATGCCAGGATGGCCATCGAACTGCTTGACAGGGCCGCCAACATCGCGGAGGGAGATGACAAGGGCGAGATCGATGTGGAGCACGTCCGTGCCGCCAAGGCGATGATCTACAGCAATGTCACCGAATCGAAGCTGACGTCCCTGGACATTAACCAGCGTCTGGCGCTGTTGGCCATCGCAAGGGCGATGAAGAACAATCTTTCCATCCCGATATCTGCCGCGGAAAAGACCTATGCCGTGGTGTGCGAGGAGTATCAGACCACTCCGCGCAAGCATACGCAGTTCTGGACATATGTGCAGAAGATGGAGGGTCAGGGTCTCCTGAGGACGGAGATCGTGAGCGACGGCGGCAGGACCACGATGATATCCTTGCCGGACATACCGTCCAAAGTGCTCGCTACGAAGCTTGAATCGCTGATGGAGATGAAAAGGGATGAGATGTGACATCTGCGGGAAGGAGGCAGTGACCTACATCAGGTATAACGGCACACACCTCTGTTCCGAACACTTCATGAGGTACGTCGATAAGCGTGTCAAGAAGGAGATACGCAAGCAGATCCACGTCTATCCCGGCGATAAGATCGCTGTTGCCGTATCAGGCGGTAAGGACAGCATGGTCGCCCTGAAGATGGTGGCATCCGTCTTCGGCCCCAGGAACGGTGTGGAAGTTCATGCGATCACCATCGACGAGGGCATCGAGGGATACCGTCCCCCCAGTGTGGACATAGTCAGACGTTTCTGCGAGGACAATGACATCCAATTCCATATCAGCCCCTTCTCAGAACTGGGGGTGACCATGCCTTCGGTCGCACCCGTGTGTTCCGGCAACAGCCCGTGCACTTACTGCGGTGTCTTCAGGAGGAGACTGATGAACGATGAGGCCCGCAGGATAGGTGCGAGGTTCCTCGCCACCGGTCACAACCTCGACGACATGGCACAGTCGGTGATGATGAACTTCGTCAGAGGGGATGTGGAGAGGCTTGCCAGACTCGGTCCCCATGAGAAGGTCCAACCCGGTCTGATACCCCGTTTCCTCCCGTTGAGGATGATCCCGGAGAAGGAGACGCTGCTCTATGCGATAGTCTCCGGTCTAGAGTTCTGGGATGGGGAGTGTCCCTATTGGAAGGAGGCCCTCAGGAACCAGTACAGGGACATCGTCGACCAGCTGGAGGACAGGTCCCCCGGTGCGAGATACAGCATACTCTCATCCTATGACACGTTGAAACCGATGCTCTACAGGGAGTACCCCCAGTCCAATCTGAAACTGTGTGAGTGCGGGGAGCCAACGGTCGGTTCCAGATGCAAGGGATGCGAGCTCCTCGAGGATGCCAAGAGGAGGGTCTCCGAAAGGGGATCCTGATCAGAGGTCCCTGAACGGCACCAGGTCGCAGCATCCGCATTCCATGCACATCGTGACGGATGTGAGAGTGCTCAGCCCGTGTTTACTTAGAATCGATTTCTGCATATCAGCCAGACGCATGGCCCTTGCGGGTGTGACTGGTTCGGGATGTCCGATCGCCGATGTAAGCTGTTCCGAGTTGATGCCGTTGGTCCTCAGTGCTCTGAGCCCGGGTATCACCCCGATCGAGCACATCTTCTCCATAGCATCTTCCAGGTCGGAATCCGATTCGCCCATGCCGTAGATGATGTTCGATATCACCCGTCCCTTACCGAAGACATCGACCGCATCCTCCAGTAATCCCCAGATCCCGTCGTAGTCCAGGTCGGGGCACACCCTCTCGAAGATGTCCTTCCTGGGGGTTTCGATGTTGAGTTTTATCTCATCCGCTCCTGCGGCCTTCAGCATCTCTATGTGACCTCTGGAGGAAACGTATGGTTCCACGCCGATGGGCATGTTCGGATACTCGGATCTGACGGCCTTCACCACATCCACGAACCTTTCGACCGTGGAATCCACGCTGCCGACTACGCCGCTTGTGAACGAGACGGCCTTGACATCATGTTCCGATACGGATTCCCTGAGCATATCCATTATCTTCTCAGTGGATAGGTGTTTGTCCTCGCTCATGTCGAGGAGCGGCGAGTTGCAGTATGCACAGTGGAAGATGCATCTGGGATCCAGGTTGAAGAATGCCTGTTCGGGACAGTGGCGGACCACGGGAAATGGTATCAAACATATCAATGATACAGAAGGTAACAACCAGAGTAATCACGGTG
>CALYUZ010000076.1 GCA_945492685.1 uncultured Methanomassiliicoccaceae archaeon
GCCGAGACACCTCTTCACGAACTGTCCGGAATGGGCAGTGAAGTCCTCGGGAGCGAGGATATCCGTGGATGCCGAGGGCTCGGACATCTGAACAACATCAGCTCCGGCTGCGAGCAGGGCCTCTCCATATGCCTTGCAGTAGGGCTCGATGGCACCGACCCACTTCTTCGCCATCTCTGGATCGGTGAAAACGGAGTAGACCAGGTTCTCGGTGTTCAGAAGGTGTCCTGCCAAGGTGAACGGTCCGGTGTTACCTCCGATGACGCAGTAGTCCTCACCGTGGGTCTTCTTCATGATGGCCATGGCCTCTTGGGTGACCTTCACCCTTCCGGTGTTCAGGAACGTATCGATGTCCGGGAGGTTCGCCTCCTCCGGAAGCTGATACGTCTTCTTCATGGGATTGTAGCTGAACGGATGTCCCTTGAGCATGGGGGATCCTGTGGCGGTTCCCATATCTATGGGACAGCCGAGCGCCTCCGCCTCCTGTGTGAGGCAGAATCCTGCCCTGACTGCCTCCAATCCGAAGTAGTCCGCCTGTGCACAACCGAGGGTCGCCATCTTCTGGGGATCGCTGTGTGCCTCGGGCCATGAGGAACCACAGGCCTTCATCATGCCTATGGTGTCGCATGTCGTGAAAATGGCCGCCGGAGGCCTGTCCATAGATTCCCTCTTCAGGGCCCCGAGGACCCTCTCCCTGCATGACATTGTCATCTTGAATCACCCCTTTATCCTGCTGTCGATGAACTTCACGGCAGCCGTTGAATTGTCATCCCTGTGGTCCGCTCCGATCTCCTCCGCGAAGGCCTCCGTCGTAGGCGGACCTCCGATAGTGATCAGGACGTTGTCGCGGTATCCACTGTCCCTGACGAGTTCCACCGCCTTCGCCATGTTGTCCATGGTAGGGGTCATGAGCGTGCTGAGACAGAGGACGGAGGCACCGTCGGCCTTCGTGGTGTCGGCGATGACCTGCGGAGGAACATCCTTTCCGAGATCGTTGACGATGTATCCGCTGGCGGTGAGCATGGTCTTGACAAGGTTCTTTCCGATGTCGTGGACATCACCCATGACGACGGCGGTGCATGCCTTCTTGGCATCCGCCAGATCGCCCTTCGGTATCGCGGGGAGGAGAACATCCAATCCTTCGTACATGGCGTGTGCGGCGACCAGGACCTGGGGCAGATAGATCTTCTTATCGGCGTAGTTGTCACCGATTATCCCCATTCCCACGACGAGACCGTCGTTGATGGCCTCGACCGGATCGATACCGGCATCGAGGGCCTTGCGGGCGATCCCCGCTGCATCATCTGGCCTGCATCCCGATACAACCTCGGAAAGCTCCCTTAGAATCTCTTCCTTAGACATCACTATTCCTCCTATGTGTTCGCATATTCGTCCGCTTGAATGAACATGGACGGGATGGAATTATATCGAAATCTGCGAACATGTTCGTCGAACCCATTCGTAGAACCTGTTCGTACAACGGGATACGGGTGATGTTATGGGAAATACGGGTGATCCATGTGATGATAGGTTGATCCGACCCGAAAAGAGCCTGAAATGGGTCGGATAAGGGGTTTGTTAAAAGGTTTTCAGGTTACCGGGATCAGTCCTTGGCCTTCTCGACGGTCATGAACGCGCATGCGATGGCGATGACCATCATAACCAGGACGGCATACCAAATCGTCTGGAACTGATCGGGCAGGTTGTCCGTGACGATGAATCCGGCAACGGTGGTCAACACGGCTCCTCCCAGGAAGGGGAACAGGTTGATCGCTGCGGATGATGTCCCTGCGACCGCCAGAGGGTACAGCTCCTTGATCTGTCCATAGGACACCACGAACCATCCTCCGAAGAATCCGAAGGCGAGGTTGATGGCCATCTGCACCATGGCACTGTCGATCTGGGTGAACGCGATGACAGCCCACACGGCTGTGTACACGATCGTTCCCATCACGAGGACCTTCTTCTTGGAGTGGAACACCCTGTCCGCCAGGATACCTGCGAGGAAGCACCCGATGGCGAATCCGACGGCTGGCATCATGACCACCAGCGATGTGTCGAAGGTGAATATGCCGCTGCTCTTGTAGTAGGGTCCCATGAGGGATGCCTGCCAGAGCATGATGGTTCCGTACATGAAGAAGAACCATATGGCCATGGGCCAGAACTTCCTGCCGCTCATGAAGATCTCCTTCAGTGCGGTGAAGACGGAGAGCTTCTCGGACGAGGACTCTGTGATGGGCTTTCCGGTCTCTTCGGACTCGACCTCCTCGATGGCGGGGAATCCCTTGTTGGTGGGGTGGTCGGCGATGAACAGCCAGCAGAGCACCGCGATGACGATGGTGATGACCGCAAGGACGACATATGTCATGTCGACACCCAGGGACTGGAACATCATGACCATGGGTGTGGATGCCGCGAGGGCTCCGACGTTTCCGATCAGGAGCAGGACACCGCTCATTGTGGCGAACTCGCTCTTCCTGAACCACATGGCCAGGACCTTCATGATCGGGATGTAGACTACCGCGGCACCGACTCCGATGATGAACTTCGCTACCACGAGGAGTGTGAAGTTCAGAACGCCGGGCATGGCGGCGTAGGCCCCGAGGAACGATCCGATCGCGATCAGGAACACGAAGATCGTGGAGGCCTTCTTGGGTCCGAGGGTATCTGTGAGGATACCGCTCGGGATCTGCATTATAGTGTATGCGTACAGGTACGCGGATGCGAGGAGACCGAGTTGTGAAGCGGATACCGTACCGTCGAATGCGGCGATGATCTCCTCATTGGCCGCTCCTCCCGAAACCCTGTGGAAGTACACGAAGAAGTAGGCGAGGGCCAGGACGGCGAAGACGATCCACCTGTAGGTCATCATCCTCTTCTTCTTGTCTGGATCAACTGTCATGTCAATACCTCTCTGGAGTGCAGCGTGACGGATATGCGGTTGAACCACGAGGTGAAGGGTATAGAATGGATGCCACGAACATGTTCGGACATCCCTTGGAATCGATTTTCTTGGGTGTTTTGAGGATGTTCCGTCTACGGAGAATCATCCGGTCCTGTCCAACCAGTCCAGGATGGTCCTCCCCAGGGCCTTGTCGGCGATGACATAGTTGTCCCTGTCGCCGTTGTGGACGATGTGGAGCTCCGCCTCGGCTATCCCCCTGAGGATCTTCATGGTGTCCGAACGGTTGACCACGTCATACTCCCCTGCGGTGATGAACACGGGGACGTCTATGCGTTCCAGATCACCGTATCCGATGGATGGTTCCCTGAGCATCATGCTCACCCTCGGATCGTTCTTCCCCTTGACCTCCCTGCGGCGGAACTTCCTCATATCCCACCCATCGAGTTCATCGGGAGTGGTGTTCGCCCCGCTGACGATCATCTTCGAAAGGAGGCCGGGATGTTCCGAGGCGAGGATCAGACCCACCACACCACCGTCGCCATGACCGTACAGCACGGGACGGTCCAATCCGAGACATCCGATCAGATGGAAGATGTCCGAGGCCATGTCCCTGTAATGGTATTCGTCGACACCTTGGCTCTCCCCGTGGCCGCGGGAATCAACGCGGTATAGCGTGTAATGGTCGCCGAGAACGGAGGCGAGGTTGTCCAGGGAACTCATGTCCCTGCAGTTCGAATGGAGCATCACCAACGGGGGGCCCTGCCCGGACACCTCGTAGTGTATCCTGAGTCCGTTGACTGTTGCGAACATGATATACAGATGGGCGGGGGCCACATAATACGCTGGCCACGAACATGTTCGCTCGGACATCAGACCTTGTAGAACCTGTTGCTGACGCAGAACATCCTGTAGAATTCGAATATCCTCTTCTCTGCCGAACGGAGAGTGACGTTCAAGGTGGATTTTGAGCATCCGCTCAGCTTGCAGAGCTCATCAAGACTGATCCTCTTGGGGACATCGTAATACCCGAGATCCATGGCCATGTTGAAACACTCCTCCTGACGCGGCGTCAGAGTGGAGCTCATGGATACACTGGAACTGGAGATCATCTGATACGAATATCCGGACTCCCTCATGCGGGACAGGAGGTTGTGAAGGACAGTGCTGTTCGGTCCGATCAGCGTCCAGCGGATCAGGGTGTCCGTCTCCGGTTCCGCGGAAACGAGGAAGCATCCTGACTCGTTGATGATCTTTGAGAGGAAGCATCTGGGATTGGTGACCATCGCCATGTAATGGTTGGAGCTGAGACGGGTGATGTTGCAATCCCCTCCGTTGCTGGGGTAGTGACCCTCCTCCAGGACCCCGCGGTCATCCTTGATGTCGATCATCGAGTAGCCTGTGTTACTATCCTTCATGGAACATGTGAGGATGCGTATGCTCGTCCCCTCGGTACCGAGTTCCACGGGAAGGAAGCTGTGACATGGGTGCTCCTCGAAGTTCTGACTGCGGTCGAGGAGGATCTTGCAACAGTGCATGGATGTGTCACGTCGTGATCACTTCAAAAAATGTGCTATCTGCTCCTTCATTCTAAGATTATTAACTATTAGGATTATCTATTGTTAATGGTAATATTTGTCCACATATTATTGTACATATGAATAATTAAGGATAACCTAAAATGTTATGGAACACTGTGTATAAATCGCTACACATGTCCATGGAAGACTACACAGAGGATATCGGACTCAAGATCAAGCGCATTAACGAGCTTATCTACAGACATTCCAACGAAAGACTGGTCGGATGGGACATGACCATGACCCAATGCCGCATACTGAGCATCCTCTCGGCACAGCCCGGGGAAAGGCCACCCAGAGATGTCTGGAGCAGGAGCTGTGCGTGTCCCATCCCACCGTCGTCGGCGTCATAAGAAGACTCAACGCGAAGGGCCTGGTGGAGATAGGGGACCAGAAGGGGAACCTCTCCAAGGAGATCACCCTCACAGAATCTGGACTCCAGACCATAGATAGCGTGGAATCATGGATGCATGAAATGGAGGACATCCTGCTGAACGGACTGTCCGCCCAGGAGAGGGACGATCTTCTCCGCATGCTGGATATCGTCTACTCCAATTCCCTCAGACTGTCAGAAGGCGACAGATCATACTGAGCCGCTCGTCGCTGATGGTCCTCATAGTGATACTGAGCCTCTTCGGTCCCCTGTCCACAGACATGTACCTCTCCGGACTGCCGGTCATGGTGGATGAGTTCGGGACGAACGAGACGGTCATGAACATCACACTCTATGCGTTCATGCTGTCGATGGCCGTCAGCACCCTGTTCCTCGGACCCATCAGCGACAAGTACGGGCGCAGGAAGACCCTTCTGGCTACCATGGCGATCTACATCGTCTCGAGCTTCGCATGCTGCATCGCAC